>DATNQJ010000423.1:0-7831 GCA_036704085.1 Stenomitos sp. | reverse complement strand
GAAGATCCTCCCAGGGTGGGAAAGGTGACATGAGGATCGTTTGGTCTCCCCGCTCTGACGCACGCTCGGTCGGAGTGCTCCCGCCCCCCGGTGGGGCGGGTTGGGGTGGGGGGATTCAATAAGGTTCCTTAGATTCGGAAGGTAATGCCGTGAGTGCGACGCTGACTCAGTCGAAAGTTCAAATCTGGCTCCTGGCCTCCCGGCCCAAGACCCTCCCGGCGGCCCTCGTGCCCGTCCTGGTGGGCGGGGCCCTCGCCTACGGCGATCGCCTCTTCGCAGCCGGCCCATTCCTGGCGGCCGTCCTTGGCGCCCTGCTCATCCAGATCGGCACCAACTTCGCCAACGATTACTTCGACTTCGTCAAAGGCGCCGACACCGAGGAGCGCATGGGGCCCACCCGCGTGACCCAGTCCGGCCTGGTCACCCCGCGCCAGACGCTCATCGCGACGGCCGTGGCCTTCGCGCTCGCCACCCTGGTGGGACTTTACCTCGTGTTGGTGGGCGGCTGGCCCATCGTGGCCATCGGCGTGCTGTCGATCCTCTCGGGCCTCGCCTACACGGGCGGCCCCTTCCCCTTAGGCTACAACGGGCTCGGCGAGCTCTTCGTCATGATCTTCTTCGGGTTCGTGGCGGTGCTCGGCACCTACTTCGTCCAGGCCCATGCCGTCACTCCCTTGGCCTGGTGGGTGGCCGTCCCGGTGGGCCTGCTCTCCTCCGCCATCCTGGTGGTGAACAACTACCGCGACATCCAGACGGACCGCAAGGCGGGCAAGCGTACCCTCGCCGCCCGCTTCGGCGAGCGCTTCGCCAAGGTCGAGTACGGCGTGTTCGTCTTCGGCGCGTACCTCGTGCCCCTTGCCCTGGTGGGCCTCGGCAAGCTGAGCTGGTTTGCCCTCTTGCCCCTGCTGACCTTGCCGCTCGCCGCGAAGCTCATGCGCTCGATGCTGACGGAGTCGGGTCCGGTCCTGAACAAGACGCTCGCGGGCACCGGCAAGCTCCTCCTCTTCTTCGGCGTGCTTCTCTCCATCGGGCTGGTGCGATGACCGGCCTGCGCCTCCACGCAACCCCCTATGAGGCGGCCTTCCGGCGTCCCGTGGTGACCGCCCGGGCCACCTACCAGACCCGCCGGGGGTGGTTCGTCACCCTGCGGGATGGCGAAGGGCGTGAAGGAGTCGGCGAGGTCGCGCCCCTGCCGGAGTTCGGCACCGAGAGTCCCGAACGGGCCGTCGCGTGCCTGGAGCGGCTGGGGACCGAAGGCTTGCCCTTGCCCGAGTCGGACGACTGGGAGGCCCTCGGAGCGGTCCTCAAGACGGCCGGCCTCACGCCGGAGGAGTTTCCGAGCACCTACGCGGGACTCGAGCTGGCCTTGCTGGATCGGGCCGCGCGCGCTCGCGGCGTATCACTCGCCCGTTACATCGCGCCGGAGGCGCGCGATCGCCAGCCCGTGCAGCGCCTGCTCGTCGAGATGGACCTGGAGGCCCTTGCCACCGAGGCCACGACGATGGTTTGCTCGGGCTACACCACCTTGAAGCTGAAGGTGGGAGTGAGCTCGCTCGCCCAGGACTTCGAGCGCGTCCGGACGGTGCGGGCGGCCGTGGGCAACCAGGTGCGGATCCGCCTGGATGCCAATGGTGCCTGGAGTCCGCACGAGGCCATGCTCGCCCTGGATGCCTTCATTCCCTTGGGCATCGACCTCTTCGAGCAGCCGATCGTCTACACGGATCCCGTCTCCTTTGCCGCGTTGCGCGGGCGTGGGGTGGACATCGCGGCCGATGAGGCCCTCGTGCGCCCTGCGGTGGCCCGGGAGCTCATCTCCAGGCGGGCCACGGATGCGCTCGTCTTGAAGCCCATGGTGCTGGGCGGCCTCGGGGTGGCCCTGAAGCTCGCACAGGAGGCCCATGAGCAAGGCTTGCGCGTGGTGGTGACCTCCTCGCTGGATCAAGTTGTCGGCGTGGCGGGGGCCCTTCACCTGGCATGCGCCCTGCCGGGAGAGCCCGAGCCGTCTGGTCTGGCCACGCTGGGGCTGTTTGCCGAGCGCTCGCCGGAATTGCCTGTCGTCAACGGCGCCATAGCCCTCCCCGAAGGGCCGGGTCTCGGGGTGAGTGCGCCGCTGGAACGGGGGTAGCCCGATGGTTGTCACCGCACCGACCGCTCTGGCCCGACGCCTGAGGCCGCACCAGCCCGCGCTCATTCACCGCGGGCGGGTGACGACCTACGAGGAGCTCGACGACCGGGTGATCCAGGCCGCGAGAGGGCTCTTGAGCCTGGGCGTGGCGCCGGGTCAGGTGGTGGGCGTCTGGGCCGCCAATGGGCCCGAATGGGTGGCGATCGCCCATGCCGTTGGCCGCATCGGGGCCATCCTCCTGCCCCTGAACATCCGGCTCACCGACGAGGAGATCGCCTGGCAGGTCGAGCGTGCCGAGGCGAGCCTGGTGCTCGCGGATGCGCAGCGTTTCGACCGGCCGATCCGGGATCGCGTCCGCATGGTGCCGCTGCTGGAAGCTTTCGCCGGCACGTCCGAGGCGCCCATCGGGGACAGCCTGGATCCCGGGCGCGTGCATACCATCATCTTCACGTCGGGGACCACCGGACGCCCCAAGGGAGCGCTCTTGAGCTGGGGGAACCAGCTCGCGAGCGCGACCGCCTCGACGGCGGCCCTGGGCCTCACCGAGCGCGATCGCTGGCTGCTCACCATGGCGCTCTTCCACGTGGGCGGCCTCAACATCCTGCACCGCTGCGCCCTCGCCCAGGCGGCCGTGGTCATCCACGAGCGCTTCGATCCCGAGGCGGTGCTCGAGGCCCTCGTGACGGATGGCGTGTCGGTGGTCTCGGTCGTGCCCGCCATGTTGCGCCGCATGCTGGATCTGTGGGGCGATCGCCCCCTTCCTCCCTCGGTGCGCGCCATCCTGATCGGCGGTGCCCCCATCCCGCCGGACCTCATCGAACGCTGCCCCGCGGCGCTTCCGACCTACGGCATGACCGAAACCTGCTCGCACACCACCCTCTTGCGCCCGGGAGCCGACGCCGTGGATCGGGCATCGGCCGGAACACCGCTCTTCGGCACCGACGTCCGCATCGTGGACGAGCACCGGAACCAGGTCCCCACGGGCGTGCCCGGCATGATCGAGGTCCGGAGCCCGACCGTCTTCCAGGGCTACCTCAAGGAGCCCGAGGCGACTGCCGCCACGTTGGTCGACGGCTGGTTGCGGACCGGCGACGACGGCTACATGGACGATCGCGGCTGCCTGCACATGCTCTCGCGCCGCTCGGATCTCATCATCTCGGGCGGGGAGAACGTCTATCCGTCCGAGATCGAACGGGTCCTCGAGCAGCATCCGGGCGTCTACGAGGCGGCGGTCGTCGGGGCGGACGATCACCGCTGGGGGCAGGTGCCCGTCGCCTTCATCGTTCCAAAGGGAGACGCCCCCGCGGAGGCGGAGGTGCGCGCGTACGTCGGCCAGCACCTGGCCCGTTACAAGGTTCCCCGCAAGGTGATGGTGATCGAGGCGCTGCCGAGGCTGGGCAGCGGCAAGCTGGATCGACAGGCGCTCCGCCGGCGGGCACTTGCGAACGCCGCCGATGCGACCCCGAAGCTTAATTGAAGGTTAGCGACCGGTTTACCTTCTAGCGACGGCTTGTCGCGGATAACGCGAGTGTCCCCTCCGGAGGCTCGCCATGATCCGTAGTGCTGGCCATCGCCCTTACACCCCGACCCCAGCCAGCGGCCGGGCGGCCACACGCGTCAAGGCAGGCGGCGGTCAGCCGGTGCCCGTCGCGACTCCGGCCCAGGCACCCGCAATGTCGGCCTTGCAGCAGCTCGGCGCTGCTGTCTTTCAAGCACTCAGCGGCTTTTTTGCCTGGCTCCGGAGCCTCTTCAAGGCTCCGGACCAGCCCATGGCCGTTAGCCAGCCCATGGGCCCCATGCCGACCGGGCAGGCGCCTAATCCCACTTCCCCAAGGCCCTCCGCGGCACCGTTGGGGATCCAGCCCGGCGTCACCGTACAGCAGGGGGGCGTCACGGCGGGCGCGCGGGTCTCGACACCCACGCTCACGGCGGACGGTTCCGTGCGGGTCGATGCCCGTGGGGTCTCTGGCCAGGGAAACGTGGCGGGCACCATAGGCGATGCCCGCGTGCTCGGCACGGTGGCAGCGAACTCCGACGGCGCGGCGGCGGCCCTGAGGGTGGCAGGACCGCGGGTCGAAGGCGCGATCGCGGGAGTGCTCACCCGGGACACCCAATTGGTTGCAGGCCAGGTGGCAGCGCAGGTGGGCGAAGAGGGGACCCTGCGGGCAGCCGGACTGTACCAGGATGGGCCGCAGGGAGTACGGGCGAACGCAGAGGCGGCGTACCGTGACCGCACCACCGAGGCGGGCATTCGCTATGACCAGGACAACGATCGGAAGTCGCTCGGCGGCTACGTCAACAAAGCCTTGCCCCACTCCAGCCTGGCGCTCGGAGGCGATTACCTCTGGTCACCCGAGGGGAACGGCGGGCGCGCCTATGGCCGCTGGCAGTCCGACGCCATCGGTGAGCAGGTGGGTGGCTTCACGGTCAAAGGGGCGCTGGAGGCCGGGGCGGTCAAGCTGCCGGGCCAGGACTGGAGCACCTACGCAGCAGGCCGCGTGACGGCCGAAAAGGACAACGCCGCCCTGTTCGCCGAGATCAACCACCAGGCCGGCCCGGGGTTCGCTCAGCCCGACACGACCTTGAAGTTCGGCGCCCAGTTCCGGTTCTAGGGCCGAAAGAGAAGCGCCCTCCCCACTTTGGGGAGGGCGCCTCGGCGTTACCAGGGGGTGTTGATCATCCCCGGGCTCATGATGAAGGCCTGGAACTCCTGGAAGGTGACCTGGCCGTCGTTGTTGGCATCCAGGAAGCCGATGAGCATCCGGTTGGTGTCACCACTGGCGATCACCCCATCGCTGTTGGCATCCAGGAACGAGAACAGGACCCGCGAGACCGCTTCCATGTTGTTGGACATGCGGTTCATGAACTCGTCGTAGGTGACGTAGCCGTCCTGATCGAGGTCGATGGTCTGGAACATGACGAGGAACAGCGGGCTCTTCCGGGAGAGCTCCTGCCTGGTGAGGCGGCCGTCCTGGTCCGTGTCGAGGGTCTTGAACTCCTTCTGGACGACGGACTTGAGGGCGCTTCTGACGAAGTTGATGTCCTGGGCCTTGAGGGTGCGCTGGGTCGTCGCCTTGGGCGCGACGGTCGGGGCCGTGGAGACGCCGCAGCCTGCCAGGGCGAGCGAGAGGGCGAGGGCGGCGAGAAGACGGTTCATAGAAACTCCTGCGTCGAGGGGGGACGGCGAGATCTTAAACTAAGACTAAATTAACGTTGTTTAAGATTTATGGGGTTATTGGATGGTTAAGGTTGAAATAAGGAACGACTAAGGCGTTGCTGAGTTAACCCTGTTTGGGACCAAACTTAAAGGCGAGATAAGAATGCTGGCGCGGGAAAGGCCGACAACACCCGTGGTGGGAGAAACAGTTCCGAAAGGATGTGGGGAGATGTTCAAGCAGCACGTTTATTTCGCAGCCCTGACGGTGGCCCTCGCGGCTTCTTTGACCGGTTGCGGCTCGTATCCGCTGGCTCCGGTGGCCGACGCACCCGCAGCGGCCAGCGCCCCCCTCACCATCGAAGCGTCCCAGACCGGTTCGATCGTCCTTCGCTTCAACAGTGGCTACCAGACGGCCTCCTCGGTTGGCGACGTGAACCACATCTCGATCACCATCTCGGGCGGCGCGCTGAACTATCCCAAGAACCAGATCTTCACGTGGCCCATGAGCCAGGATGCGGTGTTCGACGGCCTCACGGCTGGCGCCTACAAGGTCCGCATCGACGCGCTCGACAAGTTTTATGCGGTCATCGGCACGGCTGAGCAGGAGGGCGTCAGCGTCACGACGGGTCAGACGACCCCCGTGTCCCTCAAGCTCAAGCTGAATGGCAGCGCTTCGACCGGTCAGGGCGGCATCAGCCTGGGCGTGAGCATCGAGGACGGCAGCACTCCGACCCCGGCGCCTTCGGCCACGCCGACTCCGGCCCCCACCCCGACCCCGACCCCTGCGCCGACGACGGCATCGTCCTTCAGCGACGGCTTCGAGAGCGGGTTCGGCAACTGGCAGGCCAGCTGGACCAAGAGCAGCTACAGCTCGGCTACCGCGGCCTCGAGCAACTGGAACGCCTCGACCTTTGCCGCTAACGGCGGGACTCACGCTGCGACGCCCGGCGGCAGCGACGGCAAGGTGACGGAGACCGGTACCTACGCTCTCACGCTCGCCAATTCGTTCAATCTCTCGGGTGCGGCCCAGCCGGTGCTGCGCTTCGACCTCGCCAAGTTCACGGCTCAGAACTACTTCAAGACCGGTAAGTTCGAGGTGGATGCCTCGGCGGACGGCGGCGCCACCTGGACCCAGGTGTACAGCCAGGCGGCCAGCCAGCTCGACTGGAACCGCGTCGAGGTGGACCTGAGCAGCTACAAGTCGGCCAACGCCAAGGTTCGCTTCCGCTACACCTACGACTACTACCTCGGTACGGACAAGATGGATGCGCCGTGCATCGACAACGTGTTCCTCGGCACCAAGTAACCCCTCCCCCAACCCCACCCTCCCCCAACCACCAGGAAGCCGCCCGAAAGGGCGGCTTTTTGGTGCTTCAGGATTGGTCTCGGATCTACCCCCCCCCCCCCCCCTGCTAGGGGGGGCACCGTAGTGGGACCACCGCCCCTTAGAGGCGAATCCCCTCAAGGGCGAATATAAGCATGAGTAGGCAAAGAAAGCCCCCCCTAGCAGGGGGGGGAAGGGGGGGTAGATCGATCAGCCACTCCGGCCGTTTGCTACCCAATCGGCTCCAGCGCATGCCCCGCCTCGGCGGCCACCTGCCCCAGATCCTTGGCCGTGATGAGCACCTTGAGCAAGGTGTTGCCGTCTTCGTCGTAATCCGTCGAGATCACCCGCGCCCGTTGGTGCAGGAGTGCGACCGCCTTCTGCTGTGACGGCGACAGCTTCAGCTGCACGGTCCGACGCTCCGCCTCGAAGTGCCGCTGCACCACCCGCAACAGATCGTCCAGTCCCTCGCCCGTCTTCGCCGCGATCACCACCGCGTCGTCCGGGAACAGCTCGCGCAGGCGCGTGCGCGTGCCCGCCGCCTCCATCATGTCGATCTTGTTGAAGACCATCACCATGGGCTTGTCGCTCGCCCCCAGCTCCGCCAGGACCTGGTTCGTCGCATGGATGTGGTCCTCGTAGGCCCGGTGCGACACGTCCACCACGTGCAGGATCAGATTGGCGTCCAGGATCTCGTCCAGGGTCGAGCGGAAGCTCGCCACCAGGTTCGTCGGCAGCTTGCGGATGAACCCGACCGTGTCCGTCAGCAGCACCTGCTCGCCCGACGGCAGCTCCAGCGTGCGCATGGTCGCATCCAGGGTCGCGAAGAGCCGGTTCTCGGCGAGCACCCCCGCCTCCGTCAACGCGTTCATGAGCGTCGACTTGCCGGCGTTGGTGTAGCCCACCAGCGAGACCTTGAAGGCGTCCACTCGGCCCTTGCGGCGGGTCTCGGCCTGCTTCCGGATCTCCTCGAGCTCGCGCCGCAGGTCCGCGATGCGCGCCTTGGTCATGCGACGGTCCATCTCGAGCTGGGTCTCACCCTCGCCGCGCATGCCCACGCCGCCGCGCTGGCGCGTGAAGTGGCTCCACATGCCCGTCAGGCGCGGCAGGATGTACTGCAGGCGCGCCAGCTCCACCTGGGTGCGAGCCTCGCGCGTGCGCGCCCGCTGGGCGAAGATGTCGAGGATGATGCCCGTCCGGTCCGTCACCGGCTTCTTGATGGCCT
>DATNQJ010000422.1:0-6091 GCA_036704085.1 Stenomitos sp. | reverse complement strand
AGCTGGCTCTGGAGGGCCGGGCCGCCGTCCCCGGCGAAGCCTTCCTGGCCGTTGCCCGCGACGGTCGTGATCGTCCCGTTGGGGGCGATCCGCCGGACCGCGTGGTTGCCGGTGTCGGCCACGTAGGCCGTGCCGTCCGCCGCGACCGCGAGGGCCTGCGGGAGGTTGAGGCTGGTCGCCGCGAAGCGTGCGGTCCCGTCGCCCGCGAGCGTCACGATGCGGCCGTTCTGGTCCACCTTGCGGATGCGGTGGTGCCGGGTGTCCGCGATGAGCAGGTCGCCCGCCCCGTCCACCCCCACGTCCATGGGGCCGTCCAGCTGGGCGCTGACCGCGAGGCCGCCATCCCCGATGGGGAAGAAGCTGGTGCCGGTCCCGGCGAAGGCCTCTGGCGCCGCGTCGTCGACCATACGCCAGATGCGGTTGGCGGTGGGGTCGGCGATGAAGACCGAGCCTGTGGCGAGCGCGAGCCCCGCGGGGTCCCGCAGGAGCTTGCCGCTGGGGGCCAGCGTGCGGAGTTCGCCTTCGGGACCGAGCAGGACCAGGCCGCTCTTGGTCGACAGGTAGATGCCGTCGGGAGCCGCGGCGATCCCCCGTGGGCGCTGGAGGTCGGCCATGGCCGTGGAGAGGCCGTAGGTCGGAGCGCCGATCACCTGGGTCGGCGGCGCGGAGGGTTTGCAGGCGACGAGTGCGAGGGATGCGAGGGCGATCGCGGTGAGGGGGGTGCGCATGGCGGCCTCCTTTGAAAGCACGCTTTCATTGTAAGGCAGCCGACGCGATGACATAACGGGCGCGTTTGGTCCCAATGCCCGGGCCCGCGCCAACGTCCGCCATTTCTGTGCTAGAATAACGCCTGTACTGGATTATGTAGCGAGCACGTGGCAGCTAACTCCTGATTCTGCCGCTGTCGCCCCGACTTCTGCCCTCGAAGGAGACCTCATGGACCCGATCAATCTCGGCATCGATCTTGGCCGCTCGGAGACCCGCCTCTATGACGGCGAGCACCTCTATGTCATCCCGACCCTGATCGGCGGTCCGGTGGCGACCATTCGCCGCGGGTCGGCCAAGCTCAACGACGAGGCCCTCGAGAGCCACCTCTCGGTCAAGATCGGGCGCCATGAATACTCGGTCGGCAAGCATGCGCTCGAGCAGCCCTTCCTCTTCCCCGTCAACGACGTGGACCTCTTCGCCGAGGAGCTGAACCTGGCCCTCCTCCTGGGCGTGCTCGGCCTCTACGTCCGCCGCAGCGGCATCCAGGGCATTCCCAAGCTCAAGCTCTGCCTGGGCCTGCCGATCGCCCTGACCCGCCGGACCGCCTACGTCGAGTCGCGCCTCGCCGAGTGGACCAAGCTCCACACCTTCGACTTCTGCGGCGAGCCCATGAGCCTCGACCTGGTCCAGATCGACTACATCCCCCAGCCGGTGGGCGCCGTCTACGCGGGCCTCATGTCGGGCGACCTCGAGTACGCCCCGACCGAGAACGTGGGCGTC
The DNA here is from genome assembly GCA_036704085.1 of Stenomitos sp. Taxonomy (GTDB): domain Bacteria; phylum Cyanobacteriota; class Sericytochromatia; order S15B-MN24; family UBA4093; genus DATNQJ01. The sequence goes on along the minus strand of DATNQJ010000422.1, from coordinate 4,603 downwards.
ATCGACCCCGGCCACCTCTCGACCGACTGGGTGGTCGTGCGCCTGCCCAACGAGCTCTCGTCCTACTCGGGTCAGTCGACGGCGGCCGCGGGCTTCCGCCTCACCGAGGCCATCACGGTCTACCTCGAGGAGCAGGGCGTGACCCGCTTCGACCCGCTCGCCATCATGGAGGCCCTGACCTCGGGCGATTACGTCGACAACGGCACCACCATCACCGTCCGGGACGAGGTGACCGCCGAGCTGATCGAGCGCATGGCCCAGCAGATCGCCCTCACCGTCAAGCAGAGCTGGCGCGACCTGTCGGTCGACCGCATGCTGCTGGTGGGCGGCTTCGGGCGTCTCTTGTACCCGCACCTGGTCCAGTACCCCTACTTCCGCGACCTCCAGCTCGCCCAGGACTTCCGCTACTACAACGTCCGCGGCACCTACGAGTACGGAGTGGCGACCCCCTTCCGGCAGGCCGAGGTGATCGCCACGGCCCAGGCCAAGGTCTCCAAGGCCAAGCCCGTCGAGAAGCCCCTCGAGGCCGACCTCGCCGAGGCGGAGGTCTAGGCCTCCATGCTCGGCGCCTTTCAGGCTCAGATCAACAAGTTGCTCGGGCAGTCCCAGGATCCCCTGGGACTGATCACCCCCGATCAGCTCAAGGCCGTGCTGAAGTCCATCGAGGGCAAGTACAACGCCCTGCGTGATGAGAACAAGCGCCTGAAGGCAACGATCGCGGACCTCAAGGAGCTCACCGAGCACTTGGAGGACGACGTCAAGCGCTACAAGGAGCGGGCCGACCAGGAGCCGGTCCGTCCCGGCGCGGATCCCGAAGAGCTCGCGCGCCTGCGCTCGGAGTACGCCATCGTCCAGCAGGCGGCCGAGTCCCTGCGCGCGGAGCTCGCCAAGTCTCAGCAGGCCGGAGACACGGTGCGCGAGGAGCTCGCCAAGTCCCAGGCCGCCTGTGACGCCTGGCGCATCGAGCTGCATGAGGTGCGTACCGACTCCAGCCGCCTGATGGATGAGCTGGGAGAGGCGACCCTCAAGCTCGAGTCCGCCCAGGCCGAGCTCGCCGAGCTGCGGCACGAGTTCGAGTCCACCCGGCAGGCGCTCCAAAACGAGCTCGAGACGGCCCGACAGGCCCTTCAAAGCGAGCGCTCCAAGGTTACCGAGCGGGAAGAGGAGCTCCTGGGCTTCCGGTCCCGGGCGGTCAGCCCGGTGGCGCACCAGCTCATCGTGCGCGAGCGCGATCAGTTGCGCGCCGAGAAGGCGGAGCTCGAGACCCGCATCAAGGAGCAGGCGGCCGCCATGGACGCCCTGCGGTCCGAGCTGGATCAGTCGCGGCACAACACTCAAGTTGTGGTCGCGACGACCGATATCAAGATCCAGGAGCGGATGGCCGCCCTGGAGCAGGAGAAGCTGACCCTGCGCAAACAGCTCGAGGCGGCGCACGCCGAGAGCGATCGCATGCGGCGCGAGCTGCAGGGTGCGGTCGGGTCGGCCTTCAAGCCTCAGGAGGGCAGCTCTCCTCAGCGGCCGGTCAGCGCCGAAGAGCGTCGTCGCCTGATCCAGCAGCTCGTCAGCGGACAGAATTCCTAAGCGCACCGGAGGCGCCATGATCCCCACCGGTCTCCAGGACGTCCTGGCACGGATCGCCCAGATCCAGGGCTCGCTTGCTCCCATGAGCCAGGCGCCGGCCCAGAGCTTCGCGGACGCCATGCAGGCGGCGACCCAGGCGGCCAAGCCGTCGGGGGTGGATCCGGCCCTGGTCCAGGCGGTCATCCAGGCGGAGTCGGGCGGCGACCCCAAGGCCGTCTCCAAGGCCGGGGCCATGGGCCTCATGCAGCTGATGCCCGAGACCGCCCAGGACATGGGCGTGACCGATCCCTTCGACCCGGCGCAGAACGTGGCGGGAGGCACCCGCTACCTGCAGCAGATGATCGATCGCTTCGGCAACGTGCCCGAGGCCCTGGCGGCCTACAACGCCGGTCCGGGGGCCGTCGAGAAGCACGGAGGGATTCCGCCCTACACGGAAACCCGGCACTACGTCCAGCGCGTGCTGGATCTCTACCGTCAGAATCAGGAGGGTCACCGGTGATTCGAGGCATCTACACGGCAGCAGCGGGCATGGCGGCCGAGATGGCGCGCCAGGACGTGCTCGCCAACAACCTCGCCAACGTCAACACCGACGGCTTCAAGCAGGACCTGGCGGTCTTCAAGACGCGCGCCGACAAGACCATCTACCGGGTCGAGTCCGCAGGCGGAGCGCGCGGCGGCGTGCCCAACGTCGAGAAGATGGGCGAGCTGTCGACGGGCGTCTACCTCGACTCGGTCAACACCCAGTTCGAGCAGGGCATCCTGCGTCAGACGGACGAGCCGCTCGATCTGGCAATCGAGGGCGAGGGCTACCTGGTGATCCAGGGTCCGGGCGGCGAGGAGCTCTTGACTCGGGGCGGGTCCTTCACCCGCAACGCCCAGGGCCTCCTCGTCGATCCCAACGGCCGCCCCCTGTTGGGCAAAGACGGCCCCATCACCCTCTCGGGCAAGGGGGAGATCCACATCTCCAACGACGGCGTGGTCCGCCAGGGCACCAAGAACCTCGGGACCCTGCGCCTGGTCAACGTGGACCGCCCGAACGAGGCGCTCGAGAAGCGCGGCGACGTGGCGTGGAGCCTGAAGGGGAACGCGACCCCGCAGCCCGCCCAGACTGCCCAGCTCCGGCAGGGTTACCTGGAGGGATCGAACGTCAACCCGATCCGCGCCATGGTCGAGATGATCGCCGTCCAGCGCTCCTACGAGTCGAGTCAAAAAATGATCACCGCCCAAGATGAAACTTTGGGTAAAGCTGTGAACGATCTCGGCCGAGTATAAAAAAGGGCCCGCTCGAAGCCGGGTCGAAAGCGTCCCTCTCCGCGAGAAAGGATTGTTCGCATGCTTGGTGCTCTCTGGTCTGCCGCTACCGGCATGAAGGCTCAGCAGGTCAACATCGACGTGACCTCCAACAACCTTGCGAACGTGAACACGCCGGGCTTCAAGAAGTCCCGCGCCGAGTTCCAGGATCTGATCTACCACACCGCTGCCGAGGCGGGCGCTCCGGTCAATACCGGCTCGCGCACCCCGGTGGGCAGCCAGGTCGGCATGGGCGTGCGCTCGGTGGCGATCGCCCGCTCGTACGCGCAGGGCGACTTCATCCAGACGGAGAACCCCTACGACATCGGCATCGAGGGCGACGGCTTCTTCCAGGTGCAGCTGGGCGACGGCACCATCTCCTACACCCGTGACGGCAGCTTCAAGGTGGACGCCAACGGGACGCTCGTCACCACCGAGGGCTACATCCTCCAGCCGAACATCAACGTGCCCTCCAACTCCCGCAACGTCACCGTGACGCCCGAGGGCATCGTGACGGCCTCCATCGACGGCCAGGTCCAGCAGCTGGGTCAGCTCCAGCTGGTGCGCTTCGTCAACCCGGCCGGTCTCACCTCCACGGGCCACAACCTCTTCAAGCCGACCGACGCCTCGGGCGACCCGCAGACCTTCACCCCCGGCGAGGCCGGCTCGAGCACCCGCCTGTTGGCAGGTTCGCTCGAAGGCTCGAACGTCCGCATCGTCGAGGAGATGGTCAACCTGATCATCGCCCAGCGCGCCTACGAGGCCAACTCCAAGGCGATCTCGACCTCGGACGAGATGCTCGGTCAGGCCAACAGCCTCAAGCGCTAGGGCCTGAGCCGTGACCTACGACCCCCGGGTCGATCTGCGGCCCTTGCCGCAAGATCGCCACCTCAAGCCCGAGCAGCAGAAGGTCATGGCCGCCGCGCGCGAGTTCGAGGCGGTTATGATTCACCAGCTGCTGCAGACCATGCGTAGCACGGTCCACTCGTCGGGCCTCGAGAGCGGCCAGGCCATGTCGACCTACCAGGACATGATGGACGACGAGCTGTCCAAGGTCATGGCCAAGGGTCAGGGGCTGGGCTTCGCGGATGCCATCGCGCGCCAACTCCTCAACATCCAGCCCGCCAAGGGCACTCACATCAAAGAAGAGCCCGCTAAGGGTTAAGGGACGGGCCCTCCTGGGAACATGGCATGAGCGATCGTGCCGTTCCGAAGGGGGGCCTCCATGTCTCTGTCCAACTGTCCGCGTTGCAAGCGCGTCTTCAACAAGAACGCGGGCGTCAGCCTCTGCGACGCCTGCCGTCAGCGCGAGGAAGAGGACTTCGACCTCTGCTACCAGTTCCTGCGCAAGCAGCCCAACGCGAGCATCGCGGAGGTGTCCGAGGAGACGGGCGTCGAGAAGGCCCGCATCATGGAGTTCTACCGGAACGGCCGCCTGATCGCGGGTGATGCCGGCTACCCCTGCGAGAAGTGCGGCGGCCCCACCCACCGGGGGGCCTACTGCGACAAGTGCGTCGCCGCCATGCGCGGCGCCCTGGGCGCCCCGGCCCCGGAGAAGCTCGGCGCCCCGCCTGCGGGCGACCCCGACGACGGCTCCTACCGGCGCAGCTTCAGCCACGAGCTGCGGATCGATCGCCGCTAGCCCGCTCGACGGGCGGCCGGGCTCCGCGGGGCCGCCGGCGGAGATCTTTTTTCTCAAGTTCCGCGGGGGGCGATCCGATAGACTCATTAG
>DATNQJ010000421.1:0-3781 GCA_036704085.1 Stenomitos sp. | reverse complement strand
CAGATCACCATCGAGAACCGTTAGCCCCCAGAAGAGGAGCTCCCATGGCCATCGTCGGCAAGACGGTCGCGGTCCTCGGGACCGTCGATCGGGACGATCCGGTGCTCGCACGCCTACGGACCCGGCTCCGCGCAGCGGGAGCCCGGGTGCTCGTGATTGGAGATCGGAAGGTAGCTTGGTCCGCGGCGGATCTGAGCGTCTCAGAGGCCCGCGAGATCTGGTTCGATGCACTGGTGATACCCAGCGGTCCCTACGTCTCGCGCTTCACGGGCGACGAGGACGCGCTGGAATTGGTCACGCAGTTCGAGATCGATGCCAAGCCGATCGCGGCCATGGGCCGCGGTCTCTTGGTCTTGACGGCGGCCGAACTGGTGGCGGGGCGTCGCCTCGCCGTCGATCCGGCCATCGGTGAGCAGGTCGCGGAGCAAGGCGGTCGCGTCAGCGACGCGTCGCTGGTCGAGGACGAGATGTGGATCACCGCCCAGGACGCGACGGGCCTCGAGGAGCTGCTCGATCGCCTGGTGGAGTCCATGCGGCGGATCCACCTGGCGGCGCGGGACGCCTCCGCCCCGCTGGACGACTAGTCTAGTAGCCGCGGGGCATGCGGATGCCGAACTTGTCGCGCGTGCGCGCGTCCTGCTCGGCTTCCTGCGCCTGGAACTCGCGGATGAGGTCCATGATGCGCACCTGGATGAAGTCGGTCACATCCTCGACCTTGCTCTTGTCGTCGGTCTCGTCGAGGTCGTGCTCGCGGACGTACATGGCCTTGAAGTAGGCCTGCGCCAGCTCCTGACGGGCCGACCAGGGATCGCGGCCCTTGCGGGTCAGCGAGTCGCGCAGCTGCGCGTAGCTGCCGCGGGTCGAGAGCCAGAGGTTCTCCATCAGGTCCATGAGATCCTGGGGCGAGACCTCTTCGAGGGGATCTCCGTACTTCTCAAGGTACTGCTCCTTGATGCCGGGATCCTGAAATTTAGCGAGTACGCGATGATTCAAGGCTCACCTCCAATGGTTATGAAACGCCTAGTGCATTCGGGGGCCAGGGGGAAGACGGCGAAGGATCTCCGCCTCTTGGGTCGTAAGCTCGTCCAGGCGCTCGGCCACCACCGTTTTCGGCTGGTAATGCCCGGCGAGCGATACGAAGAGTTGGTGATGACCTGCCTCGGAGAACGACAGCTCGTGGTAGAGCGCCTGAAGCTCCGGATCGGGCAGGTGCTTGGCCAAAAGGACGAAGCGCTCGCAGCTGCGGGCCTCCACCAAGCTGAAAACGAGCAACCGGTCGACGGTGTGCTCGACACCCTGAGGACGACACAGGGTGAGGAGTTCTTTGACGTAACGATCCTGCTCCATGTAGCCGAGCGGAAGGTTCCGCTGCTCGAGCACCGCGTAGAGCCGGGCGAAGTGCTCCAGCTCTTCCTGGGCCAGGTGCAACATGCTGCGCACCAACACCCGATCGTCCGGGTACTTGGCCATGAGGCTCATGGCCGTGGCCGCGGCCTTCTTCTCGCAGTGGGCGTGATCGGCCAGGAGTCGCTCTGGATGCCGCAAAACCTGCTCCAGCCACCGGTCGTCGGTGGGGGCCTTGAGGCAGGTCATGGGAGGGCATTCTTGCGTGGCCAGGCTCATGTTGGAAATACTCCTCCCGCCATTATAAGCCATCCCCGGCGCCGAGGGGGGCAAGGTAGCGAAACTTCACATCCCAAGGCCAGGCAGACTACGGTAACATGAAGGCCAGCGCAAAGGAGGTCCCCGTGATTCGCCACATCGTCGGCTTTCGCTTCAAACCCGACACCACCCCGGAGCAGGTTGCAGACTTCCTGGCAGCCTTTCGCTGCCTCGGTGAACAGATCCCCGAGTTGCGTTCCTTATGGGTCGGGCCCAACCTCACGGATCGGGACCGGAGCTTCCCCTACGTGCTGAACGGGAGCTTCGACGACATGGCCGCGGTGGGCCGCTACCTGGTGCATCCGGCCCACGTGGAGGCGCTTGCGACCTACCTGACCCCGATCCTCGAACAGCGCGTCATCCTCGACATCGAGGAGTAAGAGCGCCGCGGTCCGGTCTTGCTTGTTGCTTCGCGGGTCAGAGGGCATCGTGCTATAGTATTAGGCGGCGGGGAATAGCGTTCGGCCCGCTCAATGGAGCCGACCCCCCCGAACCGCGAGCTCGCCAGGCCGCCTGAAAGGCTGAGCCGGCTGGAGCTGACCGAAAAGGAGTGGCAACGACTCTTGCCAGATAACATGCGTTTTGATGACTTCGACCTGCCGTCCGGTATTTTGGATGGGGTACGCAGCATGGGCTTCACGAGCCCGACCCCCGTACAGGCGGCAGCCATCCCCGAGGTCCTGAAGGGTAAGGACCTGCTCGTACAAGCCAAGACCGGGTCCGGGAAGACCCTGGCGTTCGGACTCCCCATCCTGGCCAGGCTCGATCCCGCGAGCCCCGACACCCAGGTCCTCATCATCGTCCCCACCCGTGAGCTGGCGATCCAGGTCGCCCAAGAGATCAACAAGATCGGCGGCCACCTCGGCGTCCTCGTCTCCGCCATCTACGGCGGCATCAAGATGGACACCCAGATGACCGACCTGGCCTGGGCCTCGGTGATCGTGGGCACTCCGGGCCGCCTGCGGGACCACATCTCGCGGGGCAACCTGAACCTCAACCACTGCAAGACGGTGGTGCTCGACGAGGCCGACGAGATGCTCGACATGGGCTTCAAGGACGACCTCGAGTTCCTGCTCGAGGCGGTGCCCCAGCCCCGCACCACCTTGCTGTTCTCCGCCACCTTCCCCAAGGCCATCGAGAACATCGGCCGCAAGTACATGCGCAACGCCGAGAAGATCGCCGTGAGCTCGGGCCTCACCACCCCGGTCGACATCACGCACCGCTTCGTGCGGGTCAGCGAGTCGAACCGGGTCGACGCCCTCATCAGCATCCTCCAGAAGGATCAGCCGGACCTCGCCTTCGTCTTCTGCAAGCGCAAGAGCGAGACCAGCAGCGTCGCCCGCAAGCTCAAGGCCGCGGGCATCCGCGCGGGCTTCCTCAACGGGGACATGAACCAGGCCCAGCGCAACGCGACCATGGACCAGTTCCGCCGCCACGAGATCAACATCCTGGTGGCCACGGACGTGGCGGCGCGCGGTCTCGACATCAGCGGCATCTCGCACGTCTTCAACCTGACGGTGCCCATGGACACCGAGACCTACGTCCACCGGTCGGGCCGCACCGGCCGGGCCGGCAAGAAGGGCATCTGCATCACCCTCGTCACCCCGGAAGAGCAGCGCTCGTTCGCGAAGATCCAGCAGGACCTGGCCGAGAGCGCCCGCAAGCAGGCCGCCGAGGCCCCGCGCCAGGCGCCGGCCCCCGCGCCGGAACGCCGTCCCGAGCCCAGCCGTCCCGCGCGGCAGCCGGAAGAGCGCCGCACCGAGCGTCCGGCCCCCCAGGCGGAGCGTCGCCCGGAGCCCGCGCGTCAGACCTCCGAAGGGCGTGAGCGTCATCGCCGCTCCGAGGCGCCCGTCGAGCGGCCGAGCCGGCCGCGGGTTTCGGCCGAGGCCATCCTCCAGGCGGCCAACGGCCAGGCGGAAGCGTACCGGGCGATCGCCCAGGAACTGCTGCGGCAAGCCGATGCCGAGCGCCTAGTCGCGGCCCTGCTCAGCCAGTCGTCCACGGGCCGTCGGCTCATGGAGCAGCAGGGCTCCTCGGAAGGGAACGCCAAGGACGAGTCGCACGAGCGCCGGTCGCGCTCGCGCTACGGGAACCGGCGCCTCATGCGCAAGCCGTCCCA
>DATNQJ010000420.1:0-10747 GCA_036704085.1 Stenomitos sp. | reverse complement strand
AGGATCTCGTCGTTCAGGACCTTGGCCTTGGCCTGGTTGGCCTCGATCTGCTCCCGGTAGTAATCCTCGGGGGACTGGCCATCGAGGATGGGGCAGCCGACGTTGAGGATGGGGCACAGGTTGCCGTTGAACTGGGTGGCCGCCTTCTGGTCGCGCGCGATCTCGGCCTCGATGGCCGAGAGCCGATCCCGGAGGGCCTGCCCTTCCTCGGTGAGCGCATCGAGCTTCTCGGCGAGGGCGACGAGGGGCTCCTTGGCGGCGATCGCCTTCTCGTGGTCCGCGATGGCCTTCGCCTGCTGGCCCGCGGCCTCTTCCAGGAGCTTGCGACGGTGCCCCAGCTCCTTGTGCTTGAGCTCGGCGGCTTGCAGCCCCTTGAGCAGATCCTGCTTCTCGGCGAGCGACGTCTCGAGCGACTTGACGAGGCGCGGGGCGTCGGCGAGCTTATCGAGGTCCTGGAGCTGGGTTTCGAGAGCCTTGCTGCGCTCGGTCCAGGTGCCAAGCTCGCTCTTGGTGCGAGCCAGGCGCTCCTCGACGGCCTTGGCCTCGGTCAGCTGGGCCTTGAGCTCCGTCACGAGCTTCTCTTTAGCCTGCTGGGCCTCGACCTTGGGAGCCAGGGTCTCGCGCTCCGTGGCGTCCGACGCCAGGGCCGCGAGCTGGGTCTTGAGGGTCTGCACGGCGAAGGTCGCCTCGTCCAGCCGACGCTGGATGGCCGTGCGCTCGGTCCTCAGGCCATCGCGGGTCTTGCGGTCGGCCTCGAGCACGGCGAGTTCCTGCTCGGCCGCCTGGTAGGCCTGATAGGGTGCTTCGAGCGTCTGGAGCTCCTCGGCGGCCTGCCGCGCCTCATTGACCCGCTGGGTGGCGGTGTCCCGCTCCTTGCCGGCAAAGCCGAGCTTGGTGTCGATGGCCGCGAGGTCGCGCTGGTCCTGGGCGATCGCCTTTTCGAGCGTGTCGTACTCGGCGAGCTTGCCCTGCCACAGGGAGAGCTCCTTGCGCCCGCGCTCGAGCCGCGACTCGGCATCCTGCTTCTGGGTCTCCTGCTGGCGCTCCTGGACCTCCAGCTCGGGCATCTTGTGCAGGCGGTCGTTGTAGACCGCAAGCGTCGTGTTGGCCTCGACGATCTGGGCCTGCAGGTGGTTGCCGGTCTCCTTGAGGGCGTCCGAGGACTGGCGGTACTCCTCGACGCGCAGGATCTTGTCGAAGACCGCCTTGCGGCGGGTAGCCGTGTCCATGAAGATGGCCGTGAAGGTGCCCTGCGGCACGCCGATGGTGGTCCGGAAGAACTCGTCCAGGTCCGTGCCCGGCTCGACCCCCAGGTGCTCGCAGAGCCACGAGAGCACGTCCGCCTTCTGTTCGGCCACCCGGGTCTTGGTCTCCGGGTCGTAGACGTAGTAGGTGCTCTTGGTGTTGCGGACGACCGTGTACTCGCGCTGGTCGATGCTCGATTCGAAGGTGACGCGCACCGTGCCCGTCGAGGCGCCCCGCTTGAGGAAGTCCTCCTTCTTGTAGGGCAGGCTGTCGAAGAGCGCGAAGCCGATGGCCTCCAGGATGGTGGACTTGCCGGCGCCGTTCGGGCCGCTGATGGCGTTGGTGCCCAGCATGAACTCGAAGCGGTCGTGAGTGTACCGCTTGATGTTCTCTAGTTCGACCGAGACGATATGCATGGCTACAGGCTATCCAGCTGTTCAGAGAGGAAACGGGCGATGTCGGCGGGGGCGGTGCCCGCGATCGCCTGTTGCTTGAGGGCGATGACGAGCTGTCCGTAGGTCTCGGCCTTGGGCTGGTAGCGCGAGTCGCGCGAGACCAGATCCCGGATCACCTGGCGTTCGAGGTCCTTGCGGTCTAGGCCGAGGGCTCCCGGGGCGACGGCGTACTCCACGGGCACCGCGTCGTACTTGATGCGCGGCACCAGGGGGTCGCAGATGCTCACTACCAGGGCCTCGATGGCGTCGAGATCGAGCTCGTGCCGCTTGAAGCCCAGGGTCCCGTGCAACGTCAGCTCGACCACGGGCCGGGCGACCTCCTCGGAGGTCGGGCGCATGGGCCGGTAGCTGGCCCACTCGTCGCGGATGAGCGTCTCGGCGGCCGCGAGCACCGCCTCGGGCGAGGCGTAGGAGCTCACGTCCAGGCGCATGCGGTGGAAGGGGCGGCTCGGGTAGTCCGTGACGTGCCATGCCTGGTGGGTGCGGGTCTCGAGGTCCACCTCGACCACGTAGGCGCCGCGCTCGTTCACGTACTCGCCGACGTTGCCCGACTCCAGGCTGCCGGGGTTGTAGATCCAGCCGCCCTCGTCGTAGCGCATGTGGATGTGCCCCAGGGCGAGGTAATCGACCCCCGCCTCCTTGAAGGGCAACAGCTGGTGATGGGTCAAGGCTCCCGAGTAGTGGTCCAGGTAGCCCTCGAGGCCCGTGTGGAACATCAGGAGGGTGTAGGGATCGCCGGGCAGCGCCCGGATGGCGTCGGCCAGGGGCGCCACCACCGACGCGGTCGTGGCGCCGTACCACTTGGAGCCCACGATGCGCATGCCCTTGAAGTCGAGGTAGCCGCCATGGTGCTCCTCGTCGCTCCAGGGCGACAGCACGATGGAGCCGTCTTCCTGGTGCTCGGGCTCGAGCAGCTTGATCCAGCCCCAATCCGACAGGAAGCGCAGCCAGGTCACCTGGCTGGAGTGGCCCGATCGGTCGTGGTTGCCCTCGATGGCGAACACCGGGATGTCCGCGGCCTTCAGCTCCTCGAAGACGACGGTCGCCTGGGTCAGGACGCGCGGCTCGATGTTCCGCTTGTCGAAGAGGTCGCCCGCGACCACCACGAAGTCCACGCCGGCCTCGACCCCGTACTTCATCACCACGTGGTGCAGGGCGCGGAAGAAGTCCTTGCTGCGCTCCTGGTCGTGGTAGGGGGTGGCACCGAGGTGGATGTCGGCGATGTGCAGGAACTTGAGCGGCTTCACCCGAGGACCTCTTGGATCTTGCGGGGCATGTCGCGCCACAGCCAGCCGAGGGCCAGGAGGCTGAACACGGTCGCGATGACGCCCGCCAGGCGCAGGTCCTTGAAGGTGATGGTGACCAGGCCCGCGAAGGCCGCGAACTCGACGAGCATGCCGGCGGTGCGCAGCCGGGAGCGCAGGGCCACCGCGCGCGGAGCCAGGCCCGGCTCACGCTCGGCCTTACCGAGCTTGCGGGAGGCAAGCTCCATGATCTGGGGCGTCGGCGTCTTCCACCAGACGTAGAGCCCGCCCGTCAGCAGCCCGAGGGACAGCGCGAGGAAGGCCGCCTCGACCGTGAGGGGGACATGGGCCGAGGGGCGGAACCACGCGAGGAAGAGGGCGTAGAGGGTGACGACGACGAACATCGACACCACGCGCGTGCGCATCTCTCGGGTCAGGCGCTCGCGATCTTGGGGGGCGGACATGGGGGGCTCCTTCAGGTGGAATGCTCTTTACAGACCATCTTAGGGTCTTGCTCGACGCCTGGCAACCTACGTCGCCAACGACTTTCTCCCCTTCCGTCACCGGCGTCTCGTCGTGCGCGTCGCCCCGCTTGCGGACGACAGAGCATCCGTTTACCGGGCGCTCGGAGGAGGCTATCACAGGGGTGCCCGGGTCGGGCGAGAGGAGGGGGCAGATGAAGAGCCGAGTGTTGGGGAGCCTGTTGCTCGCCGGCATCCTCATCGCGGGGTGCCACCGCGCCTTGGCGGTCGTCCAGGCCGAGCCGTCCCTGACGCCCTGGGACGGCCTCGCGGTGCGAGATGCCCCCTCGACCTCGGCCGCGCTGGCCCTGACGCTGTACAGCGACAACTGGGCCCTGGTGACGGATGCGCGTCCCGTCGATCTCAGGGCCGGCGAGCAGGTGGTCCGCTTCGCGGACGTGGCCGCCCAGACCGACGGGGCCGGCGCCTACGTGCAGGTGCCGGGCCAGGTCTCGGCTCGGCGCTTCCGCTACGACCTCCTGAACCGGGATCGCCTGCTGTCCCGCTACCACGGCATGCAGGTCGAGATCATCCCGCAGGGGGCCTCCACCTCGCTCCATGCCACGCTGTTCATGACCGACACGGGGCCGGTGTACCAGATCGGCGATCGCCTCTACACGGAACCGCCCGGCAAGGTGGCCTTGCCGCCATGGAGCGGGGTGGCCACCTCGCCCACTTTCGAGTGGATCGTACGCATGGACGCTCCCTGGACTGGCACGGCGACCGTCTCCTACGTGGCCAATCAGATCGGGTGGCAGTGCGAGTACACGCTGGTGACGGATCGGGACCAGACCCGCGGCGACTGGAAGCAGTGGGCCGCCGTGAGCAACCGCTCGGGGGCGGAATACCGTCTGGCGCAGATCACGCTGGTCGCGGGGGACGTCCGGCGGCCCAAGGCTCCGATGCCGTTCGACATGGGCGGGGCGCGGGCCTACCACGAAGTGGCGGCCCCGGAGGCCTTTGCCGGCCGCTACATCTACCGACTGCCAGGCCCGAGCACCCTGCAGCGCGATGCGGACGAGCGCATTTCCCTCCGGTCGAGCGAAGGGGTGGCCATCGACCGGACCTACCGCGTGGACAGCGCGGTCGCGTTGGGGCGCGTCCCAAACCCGGAGCTGCCGCGCAAGGCGCGAATCCGCTTGACGCTCCCCAACACCACCCAGGCCGGGCTGGGCGAGCCCTGGCCGCGGGGCAAGGTGACGGTCTACACGCCCACGCGGCAAGGAGCGCTCGCGATCGCCGGTGAGCCCACGATCGTCGACACGCCGGTGGGCCAGAACCTCGAGCTGGACCTGGGGGAGGCCTTCGACGTCACCTCCGAGCGGACGCAGACCGACTATCGCCTGACGGCGACGGCCCACGAGGTGGGCTACCGGATTCTCCTGCGCAACCAGCAGGACGTGCCGGTCACGGTCTGGGTCACGGAGCAGATGAGCGGGGACTGGACCCTCACCTCGAGCTCGCACCCCTACGATCGCCTCTCGGCGACCCAGATCCGCTTCAAGGTCCAGGTCCCGGCGCAGGGCAGCACGGAGGTTAAGTATCAGGCGACCATCCAGCGCGAGCGATGAGGGGCTTCTACCGTAGCGAAACGCCCCGGAGGCGTGTAGAATGGCCGATCGAAGCATATCAATGGCCTGGGAGTGTCCGACGGCACCGGGGCCGAGAGAGGGGAACAGCGTGGTCAAACAAAAGGTGGTACGGCGCGCCAAGTCGCACGCGGAGGAGATCCCCGAGCGTCCCAAGCGCGGTCTGGTGGTCCGGATCGGCATCGCCATCGTGGGCCTCGCCGTCGTGATCAGCTCGCTGGTGCCCCTGATCAGCCTGTTCGACCGGACTCCGCGCGAGGCGTCCAACCCCTTCGCGTCGCTCGAGGAGGCCGCGCGTCAGGATCCGACGAATGCGAGCACCCAGGTGATGCTGGGCAACGCCTACTACGACGCCCAGCGCTATGCCGATGCCGTCGGAGCCTACCAGAAGGCGCTGGCCCTCAAGCCGGGCGATCCCAACGTGGAGGTGGACTACGGGACCTCGCTGTTCTACGTCGGCAAGGCCGACGAGGCCCTCAAGACCTTCAAGGCGGTCCTCAAGTCCAACCCCAAGCATTTCCAGGCGCACCTGAACATGGGGGTCGTTTACCGCTCGCAGGGCAAGGTCTCCGAGGCGATCGCGAGCTGGAAGCAGGCCGAGGCGGTGGCGCCCAGTGCCGAGATCAAGCAGCACGTCACCGAGCTCATCACCAAGGCGGCGGTCTCCACGTTCGCCAAGTAGGTCTCGAACGAACGCCCCCTGGCTTCGGTCAGGGGGCGTTCGCGTGCTTTTTGAGAGCACTGGGGTTGGTCTTGCACTGAAGGAACCGTTCATCTTTCGACAGGCTCAAGACGAACGGATGGTTGAGAGTCTCAAGGGAGTGGTTGCTCGCGTGACCAGACGCACGCTTGGATTGGTCTAAGACTGAAGGAGCCGTTCATCCCTTCATTCGGAACTTAGGCCTTGGCTGAGAGAGTCCATACCTGAAACCCACAAGAATCCGTTCGCCTTGAGCCTGGTCGAAAGGTGAACGGTTCCTTATCCCGGCGCTCCCTGCTGCATCCGGGCGCGCATGAGGTCGCGCTGGATGTCGTTGACGTAAAGCACCAGTCGGCTGCGCAGGGCCTCGTTGAGGTTGATGAACTCCAGGCCGATGAAGTGCCGGCCCCCCTCCTGGCCGAACTGCTTCGAGCAGCGCCGGACGTAGCCATAGGCGGCAAACGAGCCGTGCTGGGGCAGCTCGACCTCGAGCCGGGCCAGGGTTCCCACCGGGATGGTCGGCATGATGAGCAGGCCCACGCCGCCACCGGAGACGTCCTTGAGCTTGCCCGGAACCCGCGGGCCGAATTCGCCCTTCTCGGGATCGATCTGCCATTCGATGGTGCAGGGCAGGTCGGAAGGCACGCGCACGAACTGCCGGCGCTGGATGCGCTGGATCTCGTCGTCCGGGGGCACGTTGAGCGTGAGACCGCCCGCCGCGTCCTGGAGGATCGCGCAGCGCATGGCGTAGTTGGCATCCGGCATCACGAAGGTGACCGAGAGGTGGTCACCAGTGATGGGGACGCGCACGCCGTGCCGGCGCGGCGTACTGATGGCGAACTGCTGGTCCCAAACGGCGAGCACCGTCGCGTCGCACGGAATGGTGCGATCGCCCGACGGGACCAGGAGCTGGATGGCTTGTCCGACCTTGATCTGGATCTTCATGGTCTCTTACCGGGTCAGGGGCTACCCTTATCCTAACGAATTGTAATCTGTCTGCCTAGCCATAGACGTGCCGGGAGTCACATGCCGGGTGTGCGATCGCTCAGCGTACAAGGATCCAATGCCACAGGGGCAGGGTCACGAAACTCAGGACGATCGAGGCCACGATGGTGTTGATCACCAGCGGAATCTCGAGGCCGAAAAGGAGGGCCAGGGAAAAGGCGTAGAGCATGCTCGGCATGGCCGACTGCATCACGGCCGCTTGCTGGAAGGCGACCGGCAGGCCGAGGCGACCCAGGACGAGCCATACGATGGCCGGGATGAGGACGAGCCGCGCGAAGGAGGCCGCGAGCGTCAGCGGCCACTCCTTGGTCGCGTGCCGGAACTGCAGCGACAGGCCGATCGAGAGCATGATGAGGGGCGTCGTGAGCCCGCCCAGCCGATCGATCAGGTGCTCGACGAGAGGGGGAACGACCAGGCCATGCAAGCCCAGGCCGAGCACCAGACCCCAGAGGGGTGGAAAGCGCAGCAGCCGCGTGAGTTGTTCGCCCGGACGCAGGGTGCCGCCACTCATGCGGCTGCCCACCAGGGCCCCGATCGTGTTGACCGCGAGTGTTGCGCCCAAGAGGTCGTAGAAGATGGCGAGCGTCAGGTGATGCTGCCCGAAGAAGCCCTCGATGATGGGATAGCCGAAGAAGGTGGTGTTCGCGAAGGCGATGGCGAGCATCCAGGAGCCGAGGCTCCGGTCGGAGAGGCGCAGCAGCTTGCCCGAGGCCCAGCCGAGCGCAAGGCCGAGCAGGCAGGTGGCCCAGGCGATGAGGGGCATCCAGAGCAGCGACCACTGCAGCTCCGCGCGGTGCAGGGCGTTGAAGATGAGGGCCGGCAGCGTCAGGTAGAAGACGATCAGGTTGAGGTGCTTGGCGGCGTCTTCCGGCAACAGGCCGAGCTTGCGAAGGAGGTAGCCGCCGGAGATGGTCGCGACGACCAGCACGATGAGATCAGGCATGGGACCTGTCCCCGGCGTGCGGCAGCGTGAACCAGAAGGCGCTGCCGACTCCCGGCTCGCTCTGGACCCCGAGCGCGCCCCCATGGGCCTCGATGAGCGCCTTGCTGATGGCCAGGCCGAGGCCCGTCCCCCCGCGTTCGCGGGTGGTGCTGGGGTCGACCTGGTAGAACTTGTCGAAGAGGCGCTCGAGGTGGCCATCGGGAATGCCGATGCCGGTGTCGGCGACCTCGACCCGCCATCCGCCAGGACACTCGTGCACCCGAACGGTGATCCGGCCGCCCGGTCGGGTGAACTTGATGGCGTTGCCGACCAGGTTCAGGATGACCTGGCCGATGCGGCGGGCGTCCATGCGCAGGGGCACCGGGTGGTCCGGCAGCTCCTCGGCCAGACGGATCTGCGCCTCGTCGGCCTGCGGTCTGAGGCTCGCGAGCTCCCGGTGCACGAGCTGCCCGAGGTCCGATTCCTGCGGGACCAGGGTGAAGGTCCCGGCCTCCAGCCGGGCGAAGTCCAGGAGGTCGTCGACGATGCGGCGCAGCCGCAGGGCGCCCTCGTGGATCTCGCCGACGAATTGGCGGTGCTCCGCGGACAGCGCGCCCCCGATGCCGTCCTCCATGAACTCGGTGTAGCCGAGGATCGAGGTGAGCGGGGTCCGGAGCTCGTGCGAGGCGGCGTTGATGAAGTCTCCCTTGAGGCGGTCCACTTCCTGCAGGCGCTCGATCATCTCGCGCTGCAGGCGCTCGTTCTCCGCGCGGTCCGTCATGTCGAAGGCCATGACGACCAGGCCTTCGAGGTCGCCGCTTTCGTCGCACAGGGGGACGTATAAGTTGTCGAGGACGTAGTGGCTCTCGCCTTCGGGTCGGTTCTCCACGTAGGGGACGCCCGTCACGTGCAGGGTCTGCGGGTTCCGGATCACCGCCTCCAGGCGCGGATTGGTGGGGCCTGTGCTGGGGAAGAGCTCGTACGTGGTCTTGCCGACCAGCTCCTCGAGCGGCCGATCGAGATGGTGAGCCAGGTAGGGGTTGAGCCAGCGTACCGTCAGGTCCGGGTTCAGGAACATGAGGGCGCCCGGGATGTTGTTGGCGATGCGATCGACCAGGTCCATCTCCCGGGCGAGCTCGGTATTGCGCTGGACCAGCTCCTCCTGGGTGGCCTGCAGCTCCGTTTGCGCCGTCTCGAGCGTCCGGTTCTGCCGTCTCAGCTTGGCGGCCGTGTCCTCCAGGAGCAGGATCACCATGCCCATGCCCATCAAGATGTTCAGAACGGTCGAAACGGCGAACCCGATCCAGTAGAGGTCGGACCCGGCCAGTAGGGGATAGCCGAGGACCCACAGGCCGTTGAGGATGAGGGTGAGGCCGAACCAGGCGACGCCCGGCCCGAGCGTGGCGCGCGCATGCTGGAAGAACGAGCCCCCGAGCCACATGATGGCGATCGAGACCGCGAGGATCGAGGGGATGAGGGCATTGATGTGGGAGGCGGGCGAGAACAGCAGCAGGACCGAGAGGCCGTGCGCGCCGAGGAGCGGCCCCCACAGGCGGCCCATGGGGGCAGGACGTTCCCTCAGCGCGTAGCCCGCCTGGATGGGGAGGGCGGATCCCCCGATCCCCAACGCGATCTCCGCCAGGGTCAAGGCGAGGTGCTGCCCGATGAACGTGGCGACGAACTCGCTGGCCACGATGCCCATGAGACACGTGTAGGCCAGGACCCATAGCCGGAAGAACCGCGCCGGGTGTCGCTGCATGATGAACACGTAGACGACCAGGAGGGCGGCGATGGCCGCGAGGTTGAAGAGGTTCGAGAGCTGGAGGAGGGTCATGACGAACCTGTCATGCCCCGTTGAGGCCCCGGACTAACGCTCGGTAGGCGAGCAGGTTTACACCTTGAACCGCTCTCGGCTCTCCTGGACGCCCGTGTCGCCCAGGCCCGCTACCGTGAAGGCGGGCAGGCCGGTGGCGATGTCCACCTCGACCACCGATCAGTTGACGGGCCCCGCGAATTCGCGGGGCCCGTCACGTCGGTCTCTTTTCAAAATCTACGCCGAGGCGAAGGCCTTGTCCGGATCACTTCCTACGCTCCGCAGCAATTCGGCCTTGCCGGGGCTACGTGGCCGGTGCTTGACCTCGGTTCCGACAAAGGCGCGCATCGCCAGCTGAGCCAGGTTGATCTCGGCCTTCGCTTGCGGGTCCTTCGGTTTCTGGTCGTTCATGGTCACTCCTCCGCATCCTCCATTATCGGAGCGTACCCCGGATTTTTCAAGCCAAAAAGCTGGTCCTCCAGGCGCTCCCGACTGGGCGGATCTGTCCAATCGACCGACCATGCCATGTGCTTTATACCCTCCAGTAGCCGGTCAACTTGCTCGCGTCGGGCCAGATCTTCCATGAAATTCCAGTCGATGCGACCTCGATCGGCGAGGACGAGGAACAGGGCGCCCATTCCGTCCGCCATGGAGCCCTGCGCGAAGTAGCTTAGCCGGGTGAGGATGGCGCTTTCAAGGCGTTCGATGCGCACGGCTCTTTCGCGGACTGTAACCGTTGTGTAGAGGTGCGGTTCATCTGGGCTCCCCGGGAACTCGAGCAGGATTTGGAACGCTTCGTGGTACCAGTAGCGCGATTCCACCTTGAGAAAGCCAAGTACCCCATGATCCGGTCAACGACCTTCGATGGGGTGTAGAGCAGCGCATCGATGTCCCGGGATCCGAACTTTCCGCCCGTGTAGTAATCAACTGCTCCGCCACCCACCAGCACTGGGGTCGCGTGACCAACGCTCGCGAACGCCTCGGTCAAGACGGCCATGATCTCCAAGACTCGGTCCACCGGGTTATCGATTTGAGATGCGATTCTGAGCTCTTGGCTCAGCGCGATGGCATCCATGCTCACCTCCTGGACGATTGTACCCCGCGCTCACCCCTGGATCGAAGGTTATGGGCAGAAACAGCACGATCGTTGCGAGTCTTGCCAAGCCCGTATCTGTGCCCGTGCATGCCCATGCCGGCGGGAGGCGAGCCGGCTTACTGCTTGGCCCGATCGAGGGTGCGGTACTGGATGGCCT
>DATNQJ010000419.1:0-2753 GCA_036704085.1 Stenomitos sp. | reverse complement strand
CGCTGAAGGGAAGGCTTAGACTCCCCAGTCCCTCAGGTAGTGGAAATCCTTGTCCAGGGTGCGGGCCGAGATCTTGGGCAGGATGGGCGGGCGGCGCTTGAAGTGATTCAGGCGGATGCGCTTGCGCACCGTGCCGATCATGTCGGGCGCAAAGCCCAGCGCCAGAAGCTCCTCGTCGGTCTTGCGAAGGTCGATCATGTCGAAGAGCAGCCGGTCCACGTCTTCGTACGAGAAGCCGAGCTCCTGCTCGTCGGTCTGCCCCAGCCACAGGTCGGCCGAGGGGGGCTTGTCGATGATCGGCTGGGGCACGCCCAGGTAGCGCGAGAGCTGGCGGACCTGGGTCTTGTAGAGGTCGCCCAGGGGGTTGAGCGCCGAGGCGAGGTCCCCGTGCTGGGTGCCGTAGCCCAAGAGCAGCTCGGTCTTGTTGGAGGTCCCGATCACCAGCGCCCGGCGCTCGGCCGAGTAGTCGTAGAGGATGCACATGCGCTGGCGGGCCATCATGTTGCCGCGGCGCAGGGGGCTCGCCTCCGGATGCCGCTCGAAATAGGCATCCACCATGGGCGTGACCTCCTCGACCAACAGCTCCACGCCGAGGTCGTCGGCGCACAGCCGGGCGTGCGCGAGGCTCTCGGGGTTCGAGGTCTTGTAGGGCATGGCGATCGCCGTGACCGCCTTGGCGCCGAGCGCCCGCACGCAGAGGTAGATGGCCAGGGCCGAGTCGATGCCGCCGGACAGGCCCAGCACGACGTTCTGGAAGCCGACCTTGGTGACTTCGTTGACCAGGAAGCGCTCGAGGAAGGAACTGGTGAGCGCCGCATTGAGGTGAAGGGGGTCGTTGCTCAGTTGCTCGATCATGCCCCCATGATACGCCAAATCCCCGGATCCGGCGATGCCGGACCCGGGGAAAAGAGGCGCTGAGACTAGCTCAGGTAACCGCGCAGCTGCTCCTTCATCGAGGAGGTGCGGAGCTTCTGGAGGGCCTTGGCCTCGATCTGGCGGACGCGCTCGCGGGTGACGCCCATGTCATGGCCGATCCCCTCAAGGGTGCGCTGGCTCTCGCCATCCAGGCCGAAGCGGCGGCGCACGACGTAGAGCTCGCGCTCGGTGAGGTGCGTCTCGAGCATCATCTGGACGTCCTCAGTGAGCATGCGGTTCATGACGGTCGCGGGCGGGCTCGCGGCGTACTGATCCTTGATGATGTCGCCGAGGCGGCTGTCATCATCCTTGCCGATCGGGGTCTCGAGCGAGATGGGCTCGCGGTCGGCCTTGGTGATCTCGCGGAGCTTCTCGACGGTGATCTGGAGCTCGGCTGCGACCTCCTGCTCGTTCGGCTGGCGACCGAGCTTCTGGCTCATGAGCCGGATGGTCTTCTTGACGCGCGAGATGGTCTCGACCATGTGGACCGGCACGCGGATGGTGCGGCCCTGATCGGCGATCGCGCGGGTGATGGCCTGACGGATCCACCAGGTGGCATAGGTCGAGAACTTGTAGCCCTTGCGGTAGTCGTACTTCTCAGCCGCGCGCATCAGACCCATGTTGCCCTCCTGGATGAGGTCCAGGAACGACAGGCCGCGACCGAGGTGCTTGCGGGCGATCGACACGACCAGGCGCAGGTTCGCCGCGACCAGCTGACGCTTGGCGCGCTCATCCCCGTTGGAGATGCGGCGGGCGAGGTCGAGCTCCTCGGCGTGGGTCAAAAGGCGACGGCGGCCGATCTCCTGCAGGTACATGCGGATGGAGTCGTCCGATTGCTCATGATGAGCGGTGGTCGTGGCGACATTCACCTTCTTGGTGAGGGTCAGAGGGGCTTCCTCTTCGGCCGGAGTTTCCTCAGCGGCTTCGAGATCCTCGGGCTCTTCCTCGATCATGGTGAAGGCAATATCAGCTGTATGGGTCAAGGTCTCCTCTTCGAAGGGGACCGGAGCAGCGATGTCAGCAACGAGCATTTCACCGGCGAGCTTTGGCACTAGCACCTCCTACTTTCTAAGCCAGCATGCACTGGCATGCCTGCCGATCGTCGCGCCGTGGCAGCTGCGCTCGTCTTGGGGCGGGCCGGAATTCCGGCTTCTGTGGGCCTCGGTTGCCAAATCGGCCCACTTGCGGTTTAATGCCCCAGGTTGTCTTGCGCATGCTGTCTGGGTTTGTGACCATAGTCACGGCAGACCGCACGATCTTGCTCGGCAATCTCTTACTATATAGACAACTGGATCTGATTTCTAGCGTCTTTTTTATCTTTCTTTAAAATTGCTTTAATTGCGCCCCTTTGCCGGGAGGGGGTACCTCTCCGTACCCGTCCCCCTTTTTTTGTATCAGGCGACCTCGCATTGAACGCCGTCTACGACGCCTACGCTCCCCTCTACGACCGCACCGGACAGAGCCGTTTCTCGCTCCGGATGGTCCGCTATGCCCGCGAGCTCTGGGAGCTGTCGGGCCTCGAGGTCCACTCGGTCCTGGAACTGGCCTGTGGTACGGGTTCGGCGGCGATCGCCTTCGCGAATCGGGGCTATGACGTCACCGCGGTGGATCGATCCGCGGCGATGCTGACCATCGCGCGCGAAAAGGCCCAGCGGTGGGGGGCCAAGGTCCGATTTCTCGAGCAGGATCTCCTGGAACTCGACGCCGGTGGCCCCTTCGATGCGGCCACCTGTTTCTATGACTCCGTGAACTACTTTTTGGTTCCCGAGGAGTTGCAAAAGGCGTTCGAACGCGTCCACTCGCACCTGAAACCCGGGGGGCTCTTCCTGTTTGACGCC
>DATNQJ010000418.1:0-4702 GCA_036704085.1 Stenomitos sp. | reverse complement strand
GCAAGACCTTGGCGCGCTGGGCCGTGATCATGGCCTCGAAAAGGGCCTCGAACCGCTCGAAGGGGATGTCGCTCATGGGAAATTCCTCACTCTCGGGCTGATCATACCACGCGAGCGAGCTTGCCTTTCCCTCGCCGGGCCGAGATCGTAGCATGCATGGTCGAAGGAGATCCCCATGCCCGAGCTGCCCGAAGTCGAGACCATCCGCCGCGATCTGGCCCCCCTGCTCGAGGGGCGCCGCATCACCCGCGTGACCGAGGCCCTCGCCGATCCGCACTACCGCAACCTGATCGAGGCCGTGGGCCGCTCGATCCGCCGCCTGCGCCGGCGCGGCAAGTACATGATCGCCGAGCTCGGCGATCGCGAGCTGGTCATGCACCTCGGCATGACGGGGCAGGTGGGGGTGATGCCCCAGGTGCCGCCGACCCTGCGCCACGTGCACGTCACCTTCGAGCTGGACAACCGTGAGGTCTTCTTCTTCAACGATCAGCGCCGCTTCGGCTATTTGATGTTGGTCCCCGCGGGGGACTACGCGGCCATTCCCACCCTGGCGGCCATGGGCCCCGAGCCGCTCGAGCCGGACTTCGCATTCGAGCCCTTCGCCCGGGCCATGGCGCACGCCAAGACCCTGAAGCCGCTCTTGCTCAGCCAGCGGCCCGTCGCCGGCCTCGGCAACATCTACGTCGACGAGGCCCTGCACCGGGCCAAGCTCCACCCGGAGCGCGGGGCTCTCACCCGCGCCGAGGCGCGGCGGCTCTACGACGCCATCCGGGAGGTGCTCGCCACCGGCATCCAGAACCGGGGCACCACCTTCAAGGATTACCGGGACGGCATGGGGCGCTACGGCACCAACCAGGAGTTCCTGTGGGCCTTCGATCAGGAGGGCAAGCCCTGCCGTCATTGCGGCACCCCCATCGAGAAGACCCGGGTCGGCAACCGCGGCACCTACCTCTGCCCGTGCTGCCAGCGTGCCAAGCGCTGACGCTTGGCCTATACTTCAGAGAGCTCGCCCTTTTTCAGGAGGTGGTCGTGAGGCTGATTCCCCTGGCGGTGGCCCTGGCCCTGGTGTTGCCCTTCGCTGCCCCGACGCCGGCCGCGACCCCGCGCCAGCCCCTCTACGTGAGCCTGGTCTGGCATCAGCACCAACCCCTCTATCCCAAGGAGCCCGGCACCAACGTCTACCAGATGCCCTGGGTGCGCCTGCATGCGCTCAAGGACTACGTGGACATGGCGGCCATGGTCGAGCGGTATCCCGGGCTGCATCTCACCTTCAACCTCACGCCCGTGCTGTTGCAGCAGCTCGAGGACTACCGGCACGGGGCCACCGATCGCTACCTGATGCTGGCCTACCGCTCGGCCGATCACCTGACCCCGGACGAGCAGAGGGCCATCGACCAGCGCTTCTTTCAGGCCTCCGAGGAGACCTTCCGCCGCCTGCCCGCGTATCGCGCCTTGCGGGACAAGCCCCGATCCCGCTACACGGCGCAGGACTGGCGGGACCTGCAGGTCTGGTTCTCGCTGGCCTGGATGGACCCAGACGACCTGGCCAGGCCCCCGTTCTCGGGGGCGGTGCGCAAGGCCCGCGGCTTCACCGAGGCCGAGAAGAACGAGCTCTTGCGCCGCCAGCGCGAGATCGTCGCCGAGGTCATCCCCTTGCACCGGCGCCTGCAGGACGAGGGCAAGATCGAGGTGGCGACGACCCCGTACTTCCACCCCATCCTGCCCTTGATCCAGGATACGAACCTCGCGAGCGAGGCCATGCCTGGCACTCCTTTGCCCGAGCGCTTCAGCTACCCCGCGGACGCGGCGAAGCAGGTGGCCTGGGCGGTCGACACCTATCGCCGCCTGTTTGGCCGTGCGCCACGCGGCATGTGGCCCGCCGAGGGATCGGTGGCGCAGGCGGTGGCTCCGCACTTCAAGCAGGCCGGCATCCGCTGGATCGCTTCGGACGAGGGCGTGCTCGCCCAGTCGCTCAAAGTCAAGCTGCGGAGCCAGGACCGGGTCGTGCGCCCCGACCTCCTCTACCGGCCCTATCAGATCGCGGACGGGCCGGCCATCGTGTTTCGCGATCGCAAGCTCTCGGACGACATCGGGTTCGTCTACGGCCGGATGGACGGCCGTCAGGCGGCGCGGGACCTCTTGAAGCAACTCAAGGCGATCGCCGTCCAGCGCTCCATGACCCAGCCCAAGCTCGTGAGCATCGTGCTCGATGGAGAGAATGCCTGGGAGCACTACCCGGACGACGGCAAAGCCTTCCTCGATGAGCTGTACCGCGGGCTGACGACCTCCGACTGGGTCAAGACCGTCACGCCCTCCGAGTACCTGGATCACTTCAAGCCCGAGCCCTTGAGCCACCTGTGGGCCGGTTCATGGATCCGGTCCGACTTCTCGACCTGGATCGGCGAGACCGAGGAGAATCGCGCCTGGGAGTGGTTGCTGGGGGCCCGCCGGGCGCTGGCGGCCTATGGTCGGGAGCACGGTGAGGACTCACGCTACCAGCAGGCCGAGCGGGCGATTCTCGCGGCCGAGGGCAGCGACTGGTTCTGGTGGTACGGGACCGATCAGGACTCGGGCCGGGATGCGGACTTCGATGCGGCGTACCGGGCCCTCTTGGTGGACGTCTATCGCTCCCTGGGGCTACGGACGCCCGGCGCCCTCGGAGGCGAGATCCGCTCCGACGAGCCGGCGCCTGATCATCCGCCCCGGGGCTACGTGCGCCCCGTGCTCGATGGCCAGATCGAGCGGGCCTGGGACGAGGGCGGCCTCGCCACGCCGCAAGGCAGCGTCATGCAGGCCGGAGCGGCCGGCCTCGCGGAGCTGCGTTACGGGTGGGACCCCGAGGCCCTGAGCCTGGCGTTGACGTTCGAGCGCGAGCCCGAGCCCATGCGCCTGCGCCTCCACAGCGATCGTCGGGACTGGGTCCTCGTGGTCGATCCGGTAGCGGGCTCGGCGCGCCTGCTCGGCCCCGACGACGCGCCGTCCCTACCGGTACGCCTGGCCACCTCCGGCAAGGTGGTCGAGCTGAGCGTGCCCTGGAGGCACCTCTCGGGCATGGGCCCGGAGCTGACGTTCCAGGCGGAAGCGGGCGCGCGCCTCTTCCCGACCAACCCCGTGCGCGTGCCCCGGCCCTTGCCGCATGGCACGCTCATGGTCGCCGTGCCGGACCCTGCGGGAGATGCGCTCGGCTCAGGCCGCCTCGTGCCACCCCGGAGCCCCCGCATGCCGGTCGATTGTTACGATCTGCGCCAGCTCGAGGTCGCGGAGGCGGGAGACGATTGGCTGTTCACCGTCTACCTGGGCCGGGTCGAGAACCCCTGGCAGGCGCCCAACGGCATGGGACTGGCGAGCCTCGACCTCTACCTCAGCCGCCAGGCGGAGGCGGCGACCCCGTCGGCGCTGTTCCCGGCGCGAGGAGCCCTGGGCGATCGCCCGTGGGACGTGGGCATGCGGCTCGAAGGCTGGCTGAGCGGCCTTTACCTCCCCAACGGCCGGAAGCTCGCGGACCTGCACCCCCAGGTGGACGTGCTGGGCCGCAAGGTGGCCGTGCCGGTTCCCAAGCGCCTCCTGCCGGGGACGCCCGAGACCTGGCGGTACTTGCTCTTCTCCATGGCGCAGGACGGCTACTCCGCTGGCCGGATCCGCCCCCTGATGCCACAGCCTGCCCTGTTCTACTTCGCGGGCCAGGGCGCGCCCATCCTCGACTGGCTGGGGGGTGACGGCGACCAGGAGCGGGTGTTGGCCCGGACCACGCCGGTCTTGCCCTTCATCGCGCCGGAACAGCCCGCCATCCGGCCTCTGGTGGACCGCTTCTAGGACTCAGATCGGTTGGCTGGGGATGTCGTCTCCGAGCGACCGGGAGCCTCCCTTCGAGTCGGAGGAGCCCGTCGATCCTGCGTGGGCCGAGTCGAGGGGGAGGTTCTGGGGCGACTCGATGCCGATGGCGAGCAAGTGGTCGTCGCCCGGCATGGTCACGATCTTCACGACCACGCCGCCCTTGAGGAACTTCATGGGTTGCAGGCCCGCCACCATGTCCTCCTCGATGGCCGTCCCGTAGAGGCGATGGGCCTTGCCGACCCGGTCGCCCACGGCGAGCCCCTCGCTCGTCTTGAACCCCTTCTCGAGGACACCGACCTGGTAGACCTTGCCGTCCAAAAAGGTCACCGTCAGATCCGCTACGGACGAGTCGCCCTCGCGGGTCACGCCGTATTGCCAGAGGTTGACGCGGTGGGCCGCCCCGTCGGGGCCGTTCCAGAAGACCTCGGTGTCGCGCCGTTCCGGCTTGCCCAGCTTGCGCTCGACCGAGGTCTGGGCGTCGCCCACGTGCACGCCCGCGAGGCTCGGTGCCCCGCCATTCAGGCCGAACCACTGGCTGCCGGCTTGGCCCATGAGCCACAGGCCGCCCGCCGCCGCCACGGCGATCGCCAGCCGCGCGAGGCGCGAGCGCCGGGGCAGGGGCCTGCTCGGTCGGAGCCGCGTCGGGACGTAGGCGCCGCAGGCGGCGCAATGCGGAGCCGCACTCACCTCGAGGGGCTCTCCGCAGCCGAGACACGTCGACTCATCCGGTCGCAGGAGCGACTCGCCGCAGTGGGCACAATAGCGGGCGGCCCCGCGGGTCTTGCCTCCGCACTGCGGGCAATGGACGACCACCTGCGACGCGGCGTTCGGGCCGGGCAGGCGGGTCGGTTCGTTTGGGGGGTGTTGC
>DATNQJ010000417.1:0-3249 GCA_036704085.1 Stenomitos sp. | reverse complement strand
GGTTCCTTTCGGTCCGACAGGTGCAGGGATTCGAGCTGGTTCAACTGGCTCCGGGTCCCGAGCACCAGGACCGAGTCTCCGGCCCGGAGCGGCAGGCTCGCGTCCGGGTTGGGCGTCACCTCGCCATCGCGGCGCAAGGCCAGGACTCCGACGCCGATCAGGTTGCGCAGATCCAGCTCCCGCAGGCTGCGATCCACGAAGTCCGACTCCTCGCCCACGTCCAGCCAGACCAGGTCGGCGCTGCCCAGGGCCTCGTTCAGAGCGACGGCCAGCTGCGGATCGAAGTCGTCCTGGAACTGGCGGTAGCGGCCGGTGCGGACGAGGTGGGCATAGCGCTGGATCTCGCGCGAGGTGTAGCCGATCTTGCTCAGGGTGGTGCGGATCACCTCGAGGCTCGCCTCGAACTCGGGCTGCACCACCTGGTCGGCCCCCAGATCGTAGAGGGCCGAGACGTCGCTGCTGCGATGCGCCCGGGCCACGACCTCGAGCTTCGGGTTGAGCTGCTTGGCGTTGGCCACGGCCAGCTGGCAGCTCACGGGATCGGGCAGCGTGACCACCATGACCCGGGCGAGCGGCAGGTTCGCGTGCCGCAAGACGTCGGGATTGGACGAATCCCCGTACATGCACGCGATGCCGCGGCGCCGGAGGTCCGCGATCACGTTCTGGTCGCTGTCGATGACCAGGAGCGGAAAGCGGTGGCGGATCAGGACCTCGCCCAGGTTGCTGCCCACCCGCCCGAAGCCGCAGATGACCACGTGATCGGCCCAGCCATCGAGCTCTCCGGTGACCAAGGGAGCTCGCGTCCCGCGCGGCTTGCGCGCGCGCAGCCACGGCAGGCGGGCGATCGACAGGTACAGGGGGGTGGCGCTCTGCATCAGGAGCGGCGTCAGGACGATGGTGACGAGCGCTCCGGTCAGGGTGAGGGCGAACAGCGTCTCGTCGATGATGCCCTGTTGCTTGCCCATCTTCGCGAGCACGAAGGAGAACTCGCCGATCTGCGCGAGCCCCAGCCCGATGGCGAGCGCGGTGCGTCCCGAGTACCCGAAGATCCGCGCCGTCACGGCCCCCAAGAGGGCCTTGCCGACGAGGATGGCCGCGACCAGGCCGAGCACGGCGGGTAGGTGGGCGACGAGGAAGGTCGGGTTGATGAGCATGCCGACCGAGACGAAGAACAGCGTCGCGAACAGGTCCCGCAGGGGCCGGACATCCGCGAGGATCTGGTGGCTGTGGTCCGACTCGCTCACGACGATGCCCGCGATGAAGGCCCCCAAGGCGAGCGAGAGGCCCATCAGGTAGGAGGCCGCCGCCGTGCCGAAGCACAGGAGCATGGCCGAGAGCAGGAAGAGCTCCTTGTTGCGAGTGGCGGCCACCTTGCGCATCACCGCGGGAAAGAGCCGGGTGCCCAGCACGACCACCAGCGCCAGGAACCCCGCGGCCTTGAGCAGGGCCACGAGCATGGGCCAGCCCAGGATCCGGGCCGGATCGGCGAGGTTCGGCATGATGACCATGATGGCCACCACCGAGAGATCCTGCACGATCAAGAGGCCGAGCAGCGCGCGGCCATGCGCCGAGTCGATCTCGCCGCGCTCCATGAGCACCTTGAGGACGATGATGGTGCTGGACAGGGCAATCATGCAGCCGAGCAGGATGCCCGCCCCGAGGGAGAGCCCGAACCCGTGCGAGACGAGGGCCGCGAGGCCCACCGTCAGGAGGATCTGGGTGGCGCCTCCGAAGACCGCGAGCCGCCAGACGGGGCGCAGCTCGCCCATGGAGAACTCGACGCCCAGGGCGAACATGAGCAGCATGACCCCGAGCTCCGCGAAGAGCTCGATGGTGTGGAGGTCCGAGATGAAGCGGAAGCCGTAGGGGCCCACGATCAGGCCCCCGATCAGGTAGCCGATGATGACCGGCTGCTTGAGGCGGTAGAACAGGAACCCCATCGCGACGGCGGCCAGCATGACGGCCGCGAGGTCCCGTAAGAGCGGAAAGACGTCCATGGGCCCCTCCTCTAGCGCATGCCGCGCAGGATGACATCGTCCTGCGCTTGAAGGGGATAGGCGGGATCCGGGTTCAGGAGCAGCCTCCCGCGCCTCAAGAGCGCGAGCACGCCTCGCTCCGGGAGCTCGGGCGGAGTCCAGCGTCCCACGGGCGTGCCCGCGAAGGGCGACTCGGCGGCGATCTGAACCCAGCAGAGGTCTGCCTGGGACAGCCCGGGAGCGAGCTGATGCGGACCGTCGATCGCCAGGCGACGGAAGCGGACGCTCCGGGGGGCGACGTGGCCCGCATGGGTCCACAGGGGCTGGAGGTAGCGGAGCAGCTCCTCGACGCAGAGCTCGTCGCAAGCGCTCAGACCGGGGCCCTCCACCAGCGCGACCACGCGCTCGTGGTGAGGCGACGCGGCGCGCTCCATGGGCGGAACCCGCTGCTCGAGCGATGCGGACGAGGGGTCGGGGGGGCCTGCGCAGGCAGGCGCCCAGGTAGGAAGCAGGGGGGCGGCCCATGGCAGCAGCGCTGCCCGGGCCGAAACGGCGGCAGTAACAAACATTCGGCTTCTCCTTGAGAGGATGGTCGGAGGACAGGAGAAGCGAGCCAGCTGCCGGAAACGGCCATGGCCAAACACGTGACGACCTGAACGGCGCACGGCCGCTCAAGCCCTATGAGGCGAGGGTTCTGGCAAGCTGGTCGCTTAGCCGAGTGCGGGCGGGGCCCTCAGGCGTATGTGGATCGGCGGTGGCAGCGCGATCCGGCGGGCCTTCCAGACGGAGAGGCCCGCGAGGGTCCGGACCCCTGCGAAGAGGGGCACGAGGGGCAGCAGGGCCACCCAGGGCAGATCGATGCTCTTCAGGCCGTGGACCGGCTCGAGCGCCGTCGAATCGAGGTACTGAGCGACCCGCGGAACGGCCTGGATCGCGTGATCCGAGGGGGTCGTCTGCTCCAGCGAGAGCGTCGGCGGGAAGAAGAAGACCCGCGGCACCTTGAACGGAACCATGGAGAAGAGGGCCGTCACGGCAAACGCCAGCACCAGCGCCATGAGCCGCATGGCGCGCAGGTGGTGCTGGACTTGCAGGTGACGGAACGGCATGACCCTCCTGACGCGGTTCGAGTTTCGGGTCTCCCTCTCATGGTACCCGAAAACGCAGGGTCGCACCACCTCTCAACGAAGCGGCGCCGTCAGAACTTCGCCTCGGGATTCGCGCCCGCCTCGGCGGCCTCGTGCTCGGTCACCTTGTCGCCGACCGTCAGGGTCGC
>DATNQJ010000416.1:0-17922 GCA_036704085.1 Stenomitos sp. | reverse complement strand
TTGCCAGTAAGAAAGCTGTTCCTCCAGATTCTCCCCCTGGAGACGCTCTCTCTGCCAGACGGCATAGTCGGCATACTGGACCGTCAGGTCGGGAAGTGGCGACGGCTGGTTTTGTCCGTAAGCCTCGTAGAGGGCGGCGACTTCCTTCACCAGCACACCGGTGCTCCAGCCATCCGAGATGATGTGGTGCATGGTGAACAAGAGGATGTGGTCCTCTTCCGAGAGCCTGAGTAGCTTTGCCTTCAAGAGAGGGCCAGTCGCCAGATCGAAGGGAAGAGAGGCCTCTTCGCGAGCCAGCGACTCAACTTCTTCTTCTCTGGCCTCGATCACCGGTAAGGCCAGCGAGAGCTCCGAGGCGATGACCTGAACGGGGTGGTCGTCGTGAGACCGGAACGTCGTTCGCAGGCTCTCATGCCGACGGATGATCTCGTTGAGGCTTCGCTCGAGGGCCGCCACGTCCAGCGCACCCTTCAATCGAAGGGCGGTCGGCATATTGTAGGTGCTGCTGTTGGGCGCAAGCTGGTCAAGGAACCAGAGGCGCTCTTGGGCGAAGGACAGGGGCAGGAGCTGCTCTCGGCTCACGGGGGTAATGGACGGCAACACGCTGCCCTGCTCCTCGCTGACCTTGCGAGCCAACGCCGAAACTGTCGGGTGCTCGAACAGAGCACGCAGCGGCACCTCGGTGCCCAGGACCTTCCGGATCCTGCTCACCACCTGGGTAGCCAACAGCGAGTGACCGCCCAACTCGAAGAAACTCGTCTCGACCCCAACTTTTTCCAGTCCAAGGATCTCGGCGAAGAGAGCGGCCAGGATGCGCTCGGTTTCGGTACGGGGCTCAACGAAGTCCTCGTCCGATACCGTGACGTTCGGCCAGGGGAGGGCCTTGCGGTCCACCTTTCCGTTGGGCGTAAGGGGTAGGGCGTCGAGCTGCACGAAGTGGGTGGGCACCATGTAGTCGGGTAGGGTGCCCTTGAGGTAGGTCCTGAGTTCGCTCGCCTCGAGGGTTTGATCGGCTACCAGGTAGACGACGAGCTGCTTGTCTCCATTGTCGAAGGTCAGAGCGACGACCACGACGTCCAGCACCGAGGGGTGCTTGGCGAGGGTAGTCTCGATTTCGCCCAGCTCGATGCGGAATCCCCGGATCTTCACCTGGTGGTCGATGCGCCCCAGGAAGTCGAGGTTGCCATCGGGACGGTAGCGGACCAGGTCACCGGTCCGGTAGAGCCTTCCTTCCCCGAAGGGGTTGGGGATGAATTTCTCTTCGGTCAACTCCGGGCGGTTGAGGTAGCCGCGGGCAAGCCCGTCACCACCAATCCACAGCTCGCCGGGAACGCCGACGGGCACGAGGTTGGACGTCTGGTCGACCACGTAGAGCTGCGTATTGGGAAGCGGTCGGCCGATGGGACACGTCGTCTTGACGCCCTTCTGGATCAGGGCGTAGGTGGAGTAGGTCGTGTCCTCGGAAGGACCGTAGAGGTTGTAGACCTTCTCGACGTGATCCAGCTGGTAGAGCTGCTGGGCCAGGGAATTGGGCAGCGGTTCACCCGCCAGGTTGATGACCCTGACGGACGAAGGGATGGACTCGCTCCTGAGCAGCTCGGCGATCGCCGAGGGCACGGTATTGACGAGCGTCACCTCTTGAGCGGCTGGCAAGGTGGGCAGTTGCAGGGCGTTTTCCGCCAGGATGACCTTGTGGCCGAGACTCAAGGGCAAGAAGAGTTCGTAGACCGACAGGTCGAAGGAGATGGAGGTGGCAGCCAGGGTGCCCTCCAACTCTTCTGCCGGGTACGTCTCCTGGGCCCAGTGCAGCATGGCCACGGCACTCCTGTGCTCGATGGCAACGCCCTTGGGTCTTCCGGTCGAGCCCGAGGTGTAGATGATGTAGGCTAGGCGATCCGGTGAGACGCCCTCCAGGTTCGAGGTCTCGTACTGCTCGATGATCGACCAGTCGGAGTCGAGGTAGATGGAGAGGGGGCCAGGAATCTCGCCCCGGAGATGCTGCAGGGTGAGCAGGACCTTGGCCTGGGCATCCTCCATGATGAAGGCGAGCCGTTCCTTCGGATAGTTGGGATCCAGGGGGACGTAGGCAGCCCCGGCCTTGAGGATTCCCAGGAGGCCGATGACCATCTCGAGGCTGCGCTCGACGCAGATGCCAACCAGGTCCTCTGGTCCTACCCCCTGCTTTTTGAGGTAATGAGCCAGTTGGTTGGCCTTGCGGTTCAAGTCGGCGTAGGTCAGGCGCTGATGTTCGAAGACGACGGCCACGGCATCCGGCGTCTTCTCGGCCTGGGCCTCGAACAGCTGGTGGATGCCCTTGTCCAAGGGATAATCCGTGGCCCTGTCGTTCCACTCGACCAAGAGCCGGTGGCGCTCAGAGTCACCCAAGATCTCGAACCCCCCGACCTTCTGATCGGGATTTGCGAGGATGCTTTCGAGCAAGTTCTGGAAGTGGCCGACCATGCGCTCGATGGTAGAAGCGTCAAAGAGATCGGTCGCGTACTCGATACTTCCCGCAAGAGCATCCGGGCTCTCGCTCAGCGACAAGGTGAGATCGAACTTGGATGTTTGGCTGTCGCTCGCAAGCATCTCTAGCGAAACGCCGGGTAACTGCAGGGTTCCTCTGGGGTTGTTTTGGAGGACGAACATGACCTGGAAGATCGGCGTGTGGCTAAGATTGCGCTCGGGCTGCAACGCCTCGACCAGTTTCTCGAAGGGGACGTCCTGGTGAGCGTAGGCCCCGAGCGTCGTCTCCTTCACCTGGCCAAGCAGTTGCCGGAAGGTGGGGTTCTCGGAGAGATCGGCCCGGAGCGCCAGGGTGTTGACGAAGAAGCCGATCAGGGGCTCGAGTTCGGCCCGGTTTCGGTTGGCGATGGGGCTGCCCACCACCACGTCCTCTTGGCCCGAGTAGCGGTGTAAGAGGGTCTGGAAGGCCGCGAGCAGGGTCATGAAGAGGGTGGCCCCCTCCTTCCTGCTCAGGTCCTGCAACTTGTCTGCCAAGGCTTTTGAGAGACGGAATGCCCTGGTAGCCCCCTGCGTGGTCTTGATGGCAGGCCGAGGCCGGTCGGTGGGAAGCTCGAGCAGCGAAGGAGCTCCCTGGAGCTTTTCCTTCCAGTAGGTGACCTGTTGGTCCAGAACCTCGCCTTGCAGGTAGCTCTGCTGCCAGTGCGCGAAGTCTGCGTACTGGATGGACAACTCCGGAAGGGGGGAGGCCTTTCCCTGGCTGAATGCGGTATAGAGCGCCATCAATTCCTGGATGATGACGCCAATCGACCAGCCGTCCGAGGCGATGTGATGCATGGTTGCCAGGACCCAGTGCTCCTGTTCGCCCAGCTTGAGCAAGGAGGCACGAAGCATGGGGTCCTGCCCAAGGTCGAAGGGACGCTGGGATTCTTTAACTGCCAGCCGTTGAGCCTCGGCCTCTCGCTGGGTCGGTTCCAGGTGCTGCAGGTCGAGGATGGACAGCGGGATGCTCAGATTCGGGTGGATGACCTGAACGGGCTCTCCATCGATCGTCGAGTAGGTCGTCCTCAGGACTTCATGCCGGCTCACGATCTCGTTGAGGGACTTCTCGAGGGCATCCACGTCCAGCAAGCCGACCAGGCGCATGGCCGTCGGCATGTTGTACTGGGGATTGCCAGGCTCCAACTGGTCCATGAACCATAGGCGCCGTTGCGCGAAGGAGAGCGGAATCACGCTCCCGCGTTCAACCTTCGTGATCAGCCGGGGCCGCGTTGCTCCTTGGAGCTTTTGCCTAAGCTTCTCCTCGAGCAAGGCGCGCTTTTCCAGCGGAAGATCGGCAAGTCGGCGAGAAATATCACTCATTAGTAGGCCTCTGGTCGAAATCTAGACGTTTTCAAGCTCTGCAAGCAAAAGAGCGATCTCGTCATCCTCACTTGCCATGGTTTCAAAGATGAGGTCGGCCAAGGCCGCGACGGTTGGCCTCATGAAAAGGTCACGCACCGCAAGCGAGACCCCGAACGCCTCGTAGATGCGGGAGGCGACCTGCGTCACCAGGAGGGAGTGACCACCTAGATCAAAGAAGTGATCATGGATGCCGACCCTATCAACCTTCAGCACGTCGGCCCAGATTTCGGCCAGTGCTTGTTCGATGGGGGTGCGAGGTGCCACATAGTCCCGTTGCACGAGGCTGGACTGATCGGGTGCAGGCAACGCCTTGCGGTCGATCTTGCCATTGGGGGTCATGGGCATGGCATCCAGTGTCACGAACGCCGAGGGAACCATGTACTCGGGCAGATGCTGCTTGAGGAAGCCCTTGAGTTCCGCTATGTCCGTTGCTTCACCGAGCACGATGTAGGCAACCAGGCGCTTGTCGCCCGGCATGTCTTCTCGAGCGACGACCACGACGTCCAGCACCGAGGGATGCTTGGCGAGGGTGGACTCGATTTCACCCAGTTCGACGCGGAAGCCTCGGATCTTTACCTGCCGGTCAATCCGTCCCAGGAATTCGAGATTTCCGTCCGGCAGGTACCGGATGCGATCACCGGTACGATACAGCCGCCCCTCACCGAACGGGTTGGGAATGAACTTCTCGGTCGTCAATTCCGGGCGGTTGAGGTAGCCGCGTGCCAGGCCCGCTCCACCGATCAACAGTTCGCCCGGAACACCTACGGGTACCGGCTGTAGCTCGGCATCCAGCACATACAGCCTCGAATTGGCGACAGGGCGGCCAATTGGCGCGTTGCGCTCCACGGCGTCGGCCTTCGGTACGGGATACAGCGTAGAGCAAATCGTCGCTTCCGTTGGGCCGTACCCGTTGATGATGACGAGCCCTTCGCAGCGCCGACGAATGGCGACGAGCAACGGCTCGCTAATGGGCTCGACCCCTACCAGCAGGCGCTTGAGGTTGGTCTTGCCGGATGCGAGCCACGCCTCGAATTCCTTGAGAAAGAATGGCGGTAGGTAGGCGCTCGCAATGCGCTCGCGCTCGAGCCATGCGAATACCCGCGGCGCTTCCATTCGCAGGTCAGTCGGCATCCAGACAAGGCAACCGCCTGCAACCAGGGGTGAGAACAACTCATACACGGATACGTCGAAGCCGAAGCTCGTCCAGACACTGCAGCGATCGCCCGGTGCGAGCGGCTGAACGGCATTCAGGTCCGCGAGCAAGTTGAGGACGCTGCGGTGCTCCACGAGCACGCCCTTGGGCTTGCCGGTCGAGCCGCTCGTATAGATGGCATAGGCTAGGCGCTCGGGACCCGATTGCGGCTCGGGATTCGCTTCGCGCTCATTCGCCAGACTCTCAGGTTCGTCGAGACGGACGATGGGGGCTCGGTGCTCGGGAAGTGCAGCGAGACCGTGACCCGTTGTCAGCACCACGGGACAGTTGGCGTCTTCGAGCATGAAGGCGATGCGGTCGGTGGGGTACTGGGGATCGATGGGCAAGTAGGCTCCGCCGGCTTTCAGGATGCCGAGCAGGCCTACGACCAGCTCGAGGCTGGGCTCGGCACAGATACCCACGAGCACGTCCGGCCCCACGCCAAAGGTGCGCAAGTGGTTCGCAAGCTGGTTGGCCCTGCGGTTGAGTTCGTCGTAAGTGAGGCTGTTGTCCCCGTACACGGCCGCAACGGCATCTGGCGTCCGTTCCACCTGCTGCTCGAACTGCTGGTGGAGGGTCGTGTCAGTGGGGTAGTTCCTGGCCGTTTCGTTCCACTCGACCATGAGCTGGTGACGCTCGGCCTCGAAGAGCAGGGGTAATTGGCCGACCGGCGTGTCGGGCGCAGCCGAGATCCCCTGCAACAGCATCTCGTAGTGTTCGTCCATGCGCAGGATGGTCGGCTCGTCGAAGAGGTCGGTGGCATACTCCCAGGTGCCCATGAGCCCGTCCTCGGTCTCTTCCATGCTCAACGTGAGGTCGAACTTGGCCGTCTGGCTGTCGCTCGAGAGCATCTCTAGCGAAACGCCGGGTAACTGCAGGGTTCCGCCGGGATTGTTCTGGAGGACGAACATGACCTGGAAGATCGGCGTGTGGCTAAGATTGCGCTCGGGCTGCAATGCCTCGACCAGCTTCTCAAAGGGGACGTCCTGATGAGCGTAGGCCCCGAGCGTCGTCTCCTTCACCTGGCCAAGCAGTTGGCGGAAGGTGGGCTTGCCCGACAGATCGGCCCGGAGCGCCAGCGTGTTGACGAAGAAGCCGATCAGAGGCTCGATCTCGGCACGGTTTCGGTTGGCAATGGGACTACCCACCACCACGTCCTCTTGGCCCGAGTAGCGGTACATGAGGGTCTGGAAGGCCGCGAGCAGGGTCATGAAGAGGGTCGCCCCTTCCTTCCTGCTCAGGTCCTGCAACTTGTCTGCCAAGGCCTTGGAGAGACGAAATGCCTTGGTAGCGCCCTGTGTGCCTCGGATGGCCGGCCGAGGCCGGTCGGTGGGAAGCTCGAGCAGAGACGGGGCGTCTTGCAGTCGTTCCTTCCAGTAGGTGACCTGTTGGTCGAGAACCTCGCCTTGCAGGTAGTGCTGCTGCCAGTGCGCGAAGTCCGCATACTGGATGGGCAGTTCGGGAAGCGTGGAAGGCCGTCCCTGGCTGAAGGCCGAGTAGAGACTGACGAGTTCATCGACCAGCACGCCCATGGACCAGCCGTCCGAGACGATGTGGTGCATGTTGAACAGGAACCAGTGCTCGCCTTCGCCAAGCTTGAGCAAGGACGCGTGCAGCAACGGCCCCTGAGCCAGATCGAAGGGACGCCGTGCCTCTTCGGCTGCCAGGCGTCGAGCTTCGGCCTCTCGCTCATCCTTGGCGAGGTGCTGTAAGTCGATGACAGGTAGAGGGAGGCTCAGTGCGGGGTGGATGACCTGAACGGGTTCTCCGTTGACCTTCGCGAAGGTGGTCCTCAGCACCTCGTGACGGCGCACGATCTCGTTGAGGCTTCGCTCAAGGGCCACCACGTCCAAGCTTCCTTTCAAGCGAAGGGCGGCCGGAATGTTGTAGGTGCTGGAATTGGGATCCAACTGGTCGAGGAACCACAGCCGTTCCTGGGAGAAGGAGAGCGGCAAGTGGCCATCGTGGTGGCGCTCGACACGGAGGACGGCGGCTTCTGGAAAGGGCCCCGCCATTTTCGCTCCGCCGTCCTCCTGCGAGACGAGTTCAGCCAGCTTTGCGATCGTTCGCAGTTCCAGGATCGCGCGCAGCGAGAAGGCCGCCCCATAGATCGTCTGGAGGCGCGTGGCGATTTGCGTCGCCAGGAGGGAGTCCCCTCCGCAGGCGAAGAAGTCGTCCTCGACCCCGATCTCCGAGATGCCGAGCACCTGTCGCCAGACGTCCGCAATCGCGCGCTCGACGTCCGTTCGCGGGGCGATCAGCGCGTGTTGGAGCTCGGGCCGGGGATGGAAGGCCTGCTCCACGACGGACGAGACTTCTGCGATCGTCACGGGCTCGACCGCCGAGGGGATCCGCCGCGCGATCCAGTAACGCCGACGCTCGAACGGATAGGTCGGGAGCTTGACCCGGCGAGGCTTCGCGGATCCATGCAAGGCGTCCCAGTTCGGGCGGCCACCGGTCGTCCAAAGCTCGCCGAGGGCGTGCAGCAACGTGCTCTGCTCGGATCCTTCCCCAGGCGCCGGCATCGACGCGATCGCCGTTCGAAGGCCGGAACGCCGGGCGATCGCCGTGAGGGACTGCCTGGGCCCGACTTCGAGCACGACGCGCGACGGGGCGGACCGCAACATGGCAAGACCATCCGCGAACCGCACCGGAAGCCGCAGGTGCTGGGCCCAGTAATGGGGATCCATCGCTTCTTCCGGGCGGATCCAGGTGCCCGTGACGTTGGAGATGAACGGTACCTGCGGGCGCTTGAGCGGCACGCGGCGGACATGGTCGCGAAACTCGTCGAGCACCGGCTCCATCATCGCCGAGTGAAAGGCGTGCGACGTCTCCAGGCGCCGATAGGCGATCCCTTCGGCATCCAACCGAGCCGAGACGGCGTCGATGGCCTCCAGCGGACCCGCGACAACGCAACGGCCCGCTTCGTTCACCGCGGCGACGGAGATGCCCGGGACCAGCAGCGGAGAGCAATCTGCTTCGGGCACGGCGATGCTCAGCATGGCGCCGTGCGGCAACGATCCCATCAGGCGCCCGCGAACGGCGACCACGGAGAGGGCGTCAGAGAGCTCGAAAACGCCTGCCAGACACGCCGCCACGTACTCGCCGAGGCTGTGACCGAGCATGGCGGTCGGCTGAATGCCCAGGGCCATCCAGGTTTTCGCCAGGGCGTACTCCACCGCGAACAGCGCCGGCTGCGCGATGGACGTCTCCGTGAGGTCGAGCGCCGCCTTCGAACCGGGCTCGCCCGTCGCAAAGATCAGCTCGCGGATATCGCGGCCGAGGTGCCCCTGGAGAATCCGCGCACACCGGTCGAGCTCCGCCCGAAAGGTCGGCTGCGTCCGATAAAGCTCGGCCCCCATCGTCAGGTACTGCGTCCCTTGCCCCGGGAAGAGGAAGGCGACGTCGCAGGCGCGATCGGCTTCGGTCTCGCCTCTGGCGACGGGCGTCTGGTGCGCCTTGCCCGCGAGCACCTGGCGGGCATGCGCGAGGTCGCGCGCCACGAAG
Organism: Stenomitos sp.; assembly: GCA_036704085.1. Lineage (GTDB taxonomy): Bacteria > Cyanobacteriota > Sericytochromatia > S15B-MN24 > UBA4093 > DATNQJ01. Next base: position 9,359 of record DATNQJ010000416.1, on the reverse strand, counting down.
GCACACCGATGCCGGAACGGGTGGCGCCCGACCTGCAACGTATAGGCGATGCTCGTCAGGTCCGAGTCGGGATGGGCATCCAGGTGGTCGCGCAGGCGAGCAAGCGCGGACTCGAGGGCCGATTTGCTGCGGGCCGAGACGACCAGCAGTTCGTCCGTCTTCGCCGGGCGCGGCCGATTCACCCGCGGAGCCTCTTCCAGGACGGCGTGCACGTTGGTGCCACCGATTCCGAACGAGCTCACCCCCGCCCGACGCGGCCCTCCGTCATGACGCCAAGCCTGAAGCTGTCGGTTCACGTAGACGGGACTGTTCGCGAAATCGATTTCTGGATTCGGCCGATCGAAGCCCGGGCTGGGCGGTATCTCGCCGTTCTCGACGCAGAGGGCCGCCTTGATGAGCCCCGCGATCCCCGAGGCGACGTCGAGGTGGCCGATCGCCCCCTTCAGCGAGCCGACCGGACAGAATTGCTTGCGCTTCGTCGTCGTGCCGAAGGCCCGGGTGAGGGCGTGAATCTCGATGGGATCGCCCAACGAGGTCCCCGTCCCGTGGGCCTCGACGTAGCCGATCTCCTCGGCGGAAACCCCGCTGACTGCCAGCGCCTCGGCGATCACGGCCGCCTGGCCATCCAAGCTGGGCGCCGTGAACCCGGCCTTCGCCCGGCCGTCGTTGTTCACGGCCGACCCCCGGATGACGGCGCGAATCGGATCCCCGTCCGCCACCGCCCGGGCCAGCCGCTTCAGCACCACCACGCCGATGCCGCTTCCGAAGACCGTCCCCTGGGCACTGGCGTCGAACGGAGTGCAGACCCCGTTGGGAGCCAGGATGGAGCCCTCCTCGCTGAGGTACCCGCCGCGCTGTGCCAGGTTGACCGACACTCCCCCCACCACGGCAAGGTCGCACTCTTCGTTCAGGAGGCTCTGACATGCCAGGTGGACCGCGAGCAAGGAGGTCGAGCAAGCGCTCTGGACCGAGAAGCTGGGACCGCGGAGGTTCAGCTTGTGGGACACGCGGGTCGCCAAGGAATCGCCCGTGTTGGCGACGAAGAGCTGGAGCTGACCGCCGCCCCGCGCCAGCTCAGGGCGCGAGGCGAGGTTGAGGAGCAGGTAGTGACTGGTCGTCGCTCCGGCAAAGACGCCGGCAAAGCCGGGGATCGCCTGCGGGTCGTAGCCCGCCTCTTCGAGGGCCTCCCAGGCGCATTCCAGGAAGAGGCGCTGCTGGGGGTCGAGCAGTTCGGCTTCCCTCGGGCTGTAGCCGAAGAACTCGGCGTCGAACTCCTCGACCCCGTCGAAGGGCGCCGCCGCGGGCACGAAGCGAGGATTCGCGCGGTCCTCCTGGGGGACCTGGAGCTCGTCGAGCTCTTCATCGCTCAGCGAGCGGATCGCCGAGCGAGCCTGGCGGATGTTCTGCCAAAACGTCTCGATGTCACCCGCCCCCGGGAACCGGCCGACCATCGACACAATGGCGATATCCGGCCCTTCGAAATCGGCGGCGGCATCGGATGACAGGTCTTGCCGTCCCTCGTCTTCAAAAGGCATTAGCGGTGGGTCCTCCTATCACGTCGACGCTGGCCACGGAGCAAACTTTCTTGAGCGACGGTCGCTTCCTCGTTGGTCACCCCGAGCGACTCGCGCACGTAGTTGGCGATGCCGCGGACCGTTGGCGCCTGGAAGAGGCGCGCCACGGACAACTCGACCCCCGTCTCGTTGCGCAGACGCTGCATGAGGCTGATCGCAATGAGGGACGTTCCCCCCAGGTCGAAGAAGCCATCGTCGTAACTCAGATGGGGGAGACCGAGCATCTCGCGCCAGACAGCCGCGATCCGCTCTTCGAGGTCTTCTCCGGTGGCCTGGGCGATGGCCCGCACCGCCGAATCGGCCTCGACCGGCGAGTTGTCCGCAGTACCCTTCGGGACCACGGCTTCGAGGGCCTCGATCGTGCGCGCCTGCGCCTGGCGAGCGGACAGCGATCGGGTCGAAACCAGGACCGCAGGCTGCTCGCTGCCGAGGGCCGTCAGGAAGCACGTGACGCCTTCATCGCTCGAGAGGCCGTCGCTCAGGAGCGGATTCCGGAGGTGGCTGACCTCACGCTCCGATTCCGAACGAAGGGCCATGCCCACCTCGCGCCAAGCATCCCACTGGATCGCGAGGTAGGGAAGCCCTTGCCGGAAGCGCTTCTCCGCCAACGCATCGAGGACGGCGTTCGCCGCGACGTAATCGGTCTGGCCCGGCACCGGCACCTGGACCGTCAGCGAGGAGCAGAGGACGACGAAGTCGAACGGCTCGCCTTCGAACGCAGAATCCAGCGCCAGAGCGCCCATCAGTTTGCCCGCGAAGACGGCTCCCGCCGCCTCCCGCTGGCGGCCCAGGATCAGGCCGCCCCCGGGCACTCCGGCCGCATGGATGACGCCGTGAACGGTTCCGAACCGCTCCCGGACTCGCGCCACAGCCGCCCGCAGCTCCACCGGATCCGCGACGTCGACCGCGAGCACCTCGATCTGGGCACCGTACCGAGCCTCCATGTCGAGTAGGCGGCGCACCCGCTGCGCCTGTTCGTCCTCACCCAGGGCGATCGAGGCCCACGCGTCGCGCGGGGGAAGGCCCGTGCGGCCCAGCAGCACGAGATTGGCCCGGACGCGCGAGGCGATCGCCCCGGCGAGCTCGAGCCCGATGCCGCCGAGACCCCCCGTGATGACGTACGTTCCGCCCTCGCGCAGCACGGCAGTGCCCGCGTCCAGGCGTCCGGTCAACGGCACGCGCTGATACGAGCGGACCCAACGCCGGCCTCCGCGGAGGGCGACCTCGGTCTCGTGAGACGGTTCGGCGATCTCGCGGACGAGATCCCGGAGCGAGCGATCGCCACCCCGGAAGGTATGGCGCGGATCGTCCTGGCCGGGCAGATCGATCAGGCGGCACCGAATCGTCGGGTATTCGAGTGGAATCACCCGGATCGGCCCCAGCATGCTCGCGCGGACCGGATCGGTCTCTTCCGAACCGAGCACCTCGAAGAGGCCCTGCGAGACGACGACGAGATCAATCGCATGGCTGGACGATTGCTTGCCGAGCGCTTGGGCGAGGGCCATGGGGACGAAGAACGCCTCCTCTAGCCTGGACTCGACCGTCGCCCCGGCACCCGAGCGCATGGCGATCAGGACGATGCGCGACGGCGCGGGCAGCTCGGCTAGGGCCTGCTCCCACGAGATCGGATCGGCCAGATCCAGCTCAGCTTCGGTGGGCGACACCCGAAGGAAGCGCTGCCCCGAACGGAGGGTGGTCACGGGGCCGGAACGCTCCGACAACGCCTCGATCAGGCCGGGCTCCATGGGGGACCCCCCGGTGATCACCCAGGTATTCGTCCTTGCGACCGGCAGGTCGTGAAGGTCCCGACGCTGCACCGGGACCTCGCTCCAGACGGGCGCGTAGTACCAATCGCGCTCGGGGGCTCTGCCCTCGTCGGAGGGCTGCGGCCGGTCGAGCGACTTTTTCGGCTCCACCCAGAACCGCTTGCGTTCGAACGGATAGGTCGGAAGGATCACGCGGGTCCGTCGCTCGCCGGCAAAGAAGCCGGCAGGGTCGACGGTGACCCCGGCATTCCAGAGCTGGCCGAGCGCACGCAGCACGACGCGCTGATCGTCGTCACTCCCCTTGGGATGGCGCATGGCCGAGACCACCTCATGGCCGCGAGCGGCCGGGTGCTGGCGCACCGCACTCGCGAGCGACTGGCCAGGCCCCACCTCGACGCAGATGCGCGAGGGCTCTTCCATCATGACCCCGACGGCCGGAGCGAACAGCACCGGCTGGCGCATCTGGGAGACCCAGTACTCGGGATCGGTCGCCTGTGAGTCGGTGATCCACGTGCCCGTGACGTTCGAGAGGAAGGGAATGGTCGGGCGGTGGAGCGTCACCGCTCGCACGCACTCCCGGAAGGGTGAGAGCGCCGGGTCGAGCATCGCGGAGTGGAAGGCGTGCGAGGTGCGCAGCAGACGTCCTGCGAGGCCCATGTCTTCCAGCCCCCGCTGGAACTCGAGCACGGCGTCCGTCGGACCCGCCACGACGCAGCTGTTCGGGTCGTTGACCGTCGCGATGGTCAACGTACCCGGCAGCAGGGAGGCGACCTGTTCGCGCGGTGCCGCCACGGCGAGCATGCTACCGGGCGCCATCGATTGCATCAGCCTTCCGCGCGCCGCGACCAGCGCGAGCGCGTCCGGCAACTCGAAGACGCCGGCCAGACATGCGGCGACGTACTCGCCGAGGCTGTGGCCCACCATGGCCTGCGGCTGAATCCCCCACGACATGAGGAGCTTGGCGAGCGCGAACTCGATGACGAACAGCGCCGGCTGAGTCACCGACGTCTGTTCGAGCTCGCGGCTCGCGGCCTCGGTGTCCTCCCCGGTCGCCGGATAGAGCTTCTCGCGCAGATCAAAGCCTAGATCGCCGCGCAGCAGCTCGCAGGCGCGGTCGACCTCGGCGCGGAACACGGGTTCGGTCTCGTAGAGGCCGCGCCCCATGTCGACGTACTGCGTTCCCTGGCCCGGGAACATGAAGGCGACGCTCGGCGTCCCCCCGGAGTAGGTCGACATCATGAGATCCCGCGACGGCCCCGTGCGGAGGGAGGCGATCGCCTCCTCCCGGCTCGAGCAGACGAGCGCCTGCCGATGTCCGAAGGCCCGTCGACCGCCCAAGAGGACGAACGACACATCGCCCAATTGAAGGTCCGGATTCGCCTCCAGGTGGGTCGCCAGGTTATGGGACAGAGACTCCAGCGCGGAGGGGGTCTTGGCCGAGAGCACCAGAAGCTGGTGGTGGCGCGACTCTCCCGACGGTTCCGGTTGGGGGGCTTCCCCGACGATGACGTGCGCGTTCGTCCCGCCCATGCCGAGCGAGGTGACGCCCGCCAGGCGCCGCTTGCTCGTCCAGGCCCGCCGCTCCGTGTTCACCACGAAGGGCGTCTGTTCGAACGCGATGCGCGGATTCGGCGTCTTGAAATGCAGGGTCGGCACGAACTCCCCGTGTTCGACCGTGAGGGCCGCCTTGATCAAGCCGCACACGCCGGCGGCCACGTCCAGGTGGCCGATGTTCGTCTTGAGGGAGCCGAGGGCGACCGAACCCGGCTCGCGGCCCGCTCCGCCATAGACCTCGTTGAGCGCCGCCACTTCGATGGGATCGCCCATCGCGGTCCCGGTTCCGTGGCATTCCATGTAGGTGACGTCTTCCGGACGGACCTCGGCCGCTGCCAGCGCCTGGCGGTAGACGTCGACCTGACCTTCCACGCTCGGCGCGGTGAAGCTGACCTTTTGAGAACCGTCGTTGTTGCAGGCCGTCCCTTGAATCACGGCATGGATATGATCGCCGTCCCGGAGGGCATCCGACAAGCGCTTCAGGAGCACGATGCCGGCCCCGTTCCCGCTGACGAAGCCGGTGGCCTCGGCGTCGAAGGCCCGGCAGTGGCCATCGCGCGCCGTCGTGCCGCCTTCCTGGTACATGTAGCCCGAGGTCTCCGGCAGGTGAATCGAGACCCCGCCCGCGAGCGCCATCTCGCAGGTTCCGGCGAGCAGCGCCTCACACGCCACGTGCACCGCCACGAGCGACGTGGAGGAGGCGCTCTGAATGGTGATGCTGGGACCGCGCAAGCCGAGCTTGTAGGCGACGCGGGAGGTCAGCGGATCCTTGTCGTTGCCGAGCGACGCCTGGAGGGTGTCGGTCGAGGCCACCAGCGTCATGTGCGAGATGAGGTTGGTCACCAGATAGGTGTTCATGCTCGCGCCCCCGAAGACGCCGATCCGGCCGGGGTAGCGCAGGGAGTCGTAACCGGCTCGCTCCATGGCTTCCCAGGCGCACTCGAGGAAGACGCGGTGCTGTGGATCCATGAGCTCGGCCTCGCGCGGGCTCACGCCGAAAAAGGTGGCATCGAACGCGTCGACCTTTCCGATGGCCCCCTTGGCCTTGACGTAGTTCGGATCGGCCACGAGCGCCGGGTCGACCCCTGCTGCGATCAGCTCGTCGGCCGTGTAGTGCGTGATCGACTCGACGCCGTTCCGGAGGTTGTCCCAGAACGCGAACAGGTTGTCCGCGCCCGGAAAGCGCCCCGCCATGCCGATGATGGCGATTCCCTCGCGGGTCGGCGTCGTCCGCGCAAGGGGAGCCTCCGGCTTGGGGGGGCTCGAGGTGGACGGGGCGAGGTGTGCCGCCAGGGATCCGACCGTGGGGAAGCGGAAGAGATCGACCAGGGAAAGGTCGCGCTCGAGCTGCGCCTTCAGCTGCTGATGGACCTGGGCCAGCAGAAGCGAGTGGCCCCCCAGATCGAAGAAGTTGTCGTCCATCCCGACCTGATCGAGACGCAATGCCGCCTTCCAGATGTCCGCGATCTGACGTTCGAGCACATTGCGCGGGGCCACGTAGCTCGACCCGATCAGGGGCCGCTCCCCTTGAGGCTCTGGAAGGGCCTCACGAGCCACCTTCCCGTTGGGTAAGAACGGCAATTCGGGCAGCCTCACGACGAAGGCCGGGATCATGTGCTCCGGGAGCCGCTCGCGGAGAAAGGCCAGGAAGGCCTCCGCGGGGGGAGCGGCGGTGTCCGACGGCGCCGTCCAGTAGGCGACGAGTTGGCGCTCGAGGTGCGCCTCGCCGCGAACGACGACGACGGCGTCCCGGACCGCCGGGTGGCGACGCAGGGCCGCCTCGATCTCCCCTGGCTCGACCCGGTGCCCGCGGATCTTGACCTGATGGTCGCGGCGACCGGCGAACTCCAGGTTGCCGTCGCCCGTGAAGCGCGCGAGATCGCCCGTCCGGTACATGCGTCCGCCGGGCACGAAGGGATTCGGGAGGAACCGCTCCGCGGTCAACTCCGGCCGGTTCAGGTAGGCCCGCGCCAGGCCATCCCCGGCGATGAACAGCTCGCCCACGCAGCCGACCGGTACCGGTTGCAGCGTGGCATCCAGTAGATAGACCTGGGTGTTGCGAATGGGCTTGCCAATGGGCACCGGGCGATCCGCGGCGAGTTCGGTGCGCTCGATGCGGTGATACGTGGAGCATGCGCCCGTCTCGGTCAGCCCGTAGCCGTTGAAGAGCTCGACCTGGGGCGGCAAATGCGCCAGATCGGCCGTGCTGAGGGCCTCGCCCCCGCTCAGCAGCAGGCGCAGGTGAGCCAGGCTCGTGGCGGCGTGCTCGAGACTCGTGAGGCGAGAGGGCAGGGTGCTCAGGATCGTCACCCGGCTCGACTCGATGAGGGCCTGGAGTTGAACCTCGTCGAGCATCTCCTCGCGGCGCGGGATGACGACGGCCCCTCCCGCGCAGAGGAGGGGCAAGACCTCGCCGACGAAGCTGATCGACGCGATCGAGGTCAGGGGGAGGATCCGGTCCACAGCGGTCGGCGCGTAGGACTCGTGGAAGGAGGCAATCAGGTTGAGGAGGGCCCGGTGCTCCACCATGGTGGCCTTGGGAAGACCGGTGGAGCCGGAGGTGTGGATCAGGCACGCGAGGTGGCCAGGGTCGACGCCCCGGACCGGCGGCGTGGAAGGTTCAGCGCTCCAGTCGCCCGCGAGCACCTCGCTGTTCAGCACGAGGCCGGCCCCCGCGTCGTCGAGCATCTGCGCAACCCGCTCGTCGGGATAGAGGGGATCGATCGGCAGAAACGCCCCACCCGCCTTGAGAACCGCGATCATGGCGACGACCAGCTCGATGCCGCGCTCGAGGCGCAGGGCCACGATGGTCTCGCGGGACACGCCCTGGCGAATCAAGCGGTGAGCCAGGCGATTCGAGCGCGTTTCGAGTTCCGCGTAGCTCAGGGTCTCTCCGCCCGAGACGAGGGCGGCCTCCTCCGGACAGCGGGATGCCACGGCCTCGATCCAGGCTTGAACGCTCGGGTAGTCGGGCGGGGGGCAGGCCGTATCGTTCCAGTCGTGGGTGAGCTTCTGCTGTTCCGCCTCGGTCAGCAACGGCACCGCGCCCAAAGCATGCTTTGGCGAGCGAACGGCGCCCCAGAGCAGCGTTCGGAAATGCTCCCCCATCGCCTCGATGAAGGCGGGCTCGAACAGCTCGGTGCAGTAGTCGAAGGTCGCGATGAAATCGCCGTCGGCCTCGCCCATGGTGAGGGTCAGGTCGAACTGGGCGATCCGCTGGTCCAGCGGGAGGCCCTCCAGCACGAGATCGGCCCAGGGCAGGCGCACGTCGGCCTCGTTCATGGCAAGGCGCGTCAGCGCGTCGCCGTCCGGTCCTGGTGCGTTCTGCAGCACGAACATGGTCTGGAAGACCGGTGAACGGGCCGGATCGCGCTCGGGGTGAACCCGCTCGACGATCCTCGAGAAGCTCAGGTCTTGGTGCTCGAAAGCCGTCAGGACGGTCTGCTTCGTCTCTGCGACAAAGGCCTCGAAGGACACGTCGGAACGAGGACGGCCTCGCAGGGCCACGGTGTTGACCATGTAGCCGACGACGTCCGCGAAGGTCGCGTGGGTACGTCCGGCCGTCACGGTACCCACGATGACGTCGTCTTGGCCCGTGTACCGGTACAGCAGGGTCTGATACGCCGCCAGCAGGACCACAAAGGGCGTGGTTCCCCGTTCACGGGCAAAGCGCTTGATCTCGGCCGTCAGGTCGGCGCCCATGCGCAGCTTCCGGACGGCGCCCTCGAAGCTCTGAATCTCCGGGCGGGGCTTGAACGTCGGGAGCTCGAGCACCGGCAATGGACCCTGGAGTTGCTCGGTCCAATAGCGGGCCAGCCGCTCTCCTTCCGGACCGGCCGAAAGGTCGCGCTGCCAGGTCGCATAGTCCGCGTAATGGGTTTCCAGAGGCATGAGCACGGCGGGCTCACCGGTCTTCTCGGCGAGGTACAGCGCCGAGAGATCGGCGAGCAGGAGCCGCTGCGACCAGAAGTCCATCACCATGTGGTGGAAGGTGACCTGCAGGACATGATCGTCGGCCCCCAACACGAACAGGCAAGCTCGCAGGGGGAGGTCGGACTCCAGCGCGAAGGGACGCAGGGCGTCCGCGTTCAGGCGGGCCGTCAGCCCGCCGGGATCGGCCGAGACGTCTTCGATCGTGAAGGGCAGTCGAAGCGTCGAAGGGTCGCCGACCCGCGCCACCGGCTCACCCGAGGTGGCAACGAAGGTCGCCCGCAGGAGCGGGTGGCGCACCAGGAGCGCGGCGAAGGCGCGGCGCAGGGCGGCGCGATCGAGGGGGCCGCGCAGCCGGAAGGCGTTCGGGATGTTGTAGAAGGGGCTCTCGGGATCGAGCTGGCTCATGAACCAGAGCGCTCGCTGGCCCTCCGACAGCGCGAATTCCGGCGTCGCGTCCGATGGGACGTTGGCCGCTGCGGTCGTCGCCCGCGGCGCCGTGGCAACGCGGCGCGCGAGCTCGCCCAGCGTGGCG
>DATNQJ010000415.1:0-6354 GCA_036704085.1 Stenomitos sp. | reverse complement strand
GGAGCAAGCGCTCCTGCAAGCCAGCCACGGCCGCCTGAATGGCAAGCGCCGCGCGGACGGCCTGCTCTGCGGCGGCCTGGGGGCTTGGCCCGGTCCAGACCACCAGCATAGCATCCCCGATGAACTTATCAACCGTCCCGCCGAAGCGGTCCACCTCGGCCGTCATCACCGTGAAATAGGCGTTCAGGAGCCCCACCACCTCCGCGGCCGGCAGTTGCTCGGCGAGGGTCGTGAAGCCCTCCAGGTCCGCGAACAGCACCGTGACCTCCCGATCCTCCCCAGCGGCAAAGCCCCCCGCGCTCGCGTGGGGGGCTTGCTCCGGCTCACGACCCGCAAGCGGGGCCGTCTTATCCGAGGAGGGCTCGGGCTCCAGCCCCTGGAGGGGCGTGGTCGGTTGGGGACGACGAAAGAAACGCACGGTCGGCAACGAACGATGCGCCGGGGATCCCGGCGCATCGCAGAGGCTTAGAAGCCGATACCGGTCGAAACCGCCAGGTTCAACGACTTGTAGTCGGGATCCGTACCGACGGCCAGATCCAGCTTGGTCAGGAACAGGTTCATGCCCACGCCGGCGCCGTACATCGGGTCCTTGCCGCCAAAGCGAGCACCCGCCCGGGCGTACAGGAAGTTGAGAATGTTCCACTCCAGACCCGCCTGGAGGGCAGGACTGTAGACCGCCTGGGTAAGCGGGTTGATCTCCATCGACTGCTGCACGTCGCCCATCAGGTTGAAGCCCAGGGGCAGGCGGTACGTCGCACCCAGCGAGTACACGGTAGGCTCGGTGTCGGTGAAGTTGATCTGCGTGGTGCCGTCCGGGGTGAAAGCGAACTGGCTGCCGTTGTAGGAGGTCTTGAAGTTGGTCTCGCTCCCGGGCCAGAAGACCGCCGCATTGTAGACCGACGCGCCCATGGAGAGCGAATCGTTGAAGTCCACCACCGCGCCGACGTCCACGCCGGTGCCCATGTTGCTCGCCGAACGGGACTTGAGGGTCATGCCGAGGGCCTTGTTGTAGTCGAGGCTACCGAAGCTCTCCAGCTTCTTCTGCATCTCCGAGGCCTTGGAGTAGTCCTTGGAGAACTCGTCCAGGGCGCTGGACAGGGTATCGAGCGGCTCGCTGAGGTTGATCGAGGCCTGAGCCGTCACGGTGCCGGGGGCTCCGACGGTCAGGGGCGACGAGCCCGCCGCCGTCTGGACGGGGGCGCTCACCGTGCCAGGACCGCCGAACACCTTGAAGGCGCCACCCACCGTCGCCCGAGCCTTGGGGAACCACCCCAGGGAGGGGAAGGGAATGGGCTGCGAGAGGGTTACGGCCGCCGTGCCGTACGCCCGGTTGGTCTCGGCGATGGTGAAGGTGCGCGCGCCGTCGTCGCTAGGCTTCGCGGGGTCCTTCATGAAGACGCCGAACCCGTCCTTGCTGGTGATGGTGTCGCGCACGGCGAGGACCTTCTTGGCGATGTCGCTCGGGCTGATGTCGTTGGAGCCCATCGCGTCCTTGAGGTCCTTGATGTTCTTCTGGAGCGTCTGGTCCAGGGTGGGGAAGTTCGTGACCACCTTCATGATGACGGGCGAGGCGACCGTGAGGTCCAGGCGGCCATCCCCCCAGGCGCGGACGCCGAGGGCGCCCCAGGCCAGTCCACCCTGCGCCGGAGCCTGCGGCTCTTCGCGCTTGATGACCGACTTGGTGGGCTGATCGAGCTTGCCCTTGCTGGTGATCATCCCGGTGCCGGTGCTCGTGACCAGGCTACCGGTCGCCGCATCGGCCACCACGCTGCCGGAGGCATCCGCGATCACGCTACCGGTGGCCGCCATACTCGCCGTCGCCGCCGGGACCGCGGCGGCCTGAGGGGCCACGGGCTTCTTGCTGACGGGCTTGGGCTTGGGCGGATCGACCGGCATTCTCACGCCGAAGAAGGAGGGAACGGGAAGCTTGAGGCCCACCAGACCGGTCCGCAGGCCAAGGCCCACCGATAGCCCCTGCTCCGTGAGGGTCTTGACCGAGTCGGGAATCGCGACCGCATCGGGAGCCTTGGCGGTGTCCCGGGTGGAGGCGTCCGAGATGGCCTGCGAGTACTGGAAGTAGCCCGCCATGTACTGGCCGTAGCCAATCAGGCTCTGAACGTCGTTGGCGCCGACGGCGTTGTTGCCGATCGACAGGCCCAGGTTCGGACCGACGTAGAAGAAGCCACGCTGCTGACCCAAGAGGGCGGGGTTGCCCAGGGTGCCGTTGACGTCCGCGTTGGGATAGGCCGTGTAGTGACCACCCAGGGACAGGGCGCGCGGGTCGAGAGGCTCGGCCGCCAACGCAGGGGCAGCCATCAGGGGAAGGGTCGCGGCAAGCAGGGCGACCGTCTGGAGTTGCTTTTTCACGGAATGCTGTCCTCTCAACACGCGGCTACTGGGTCACCTTGAAGCCCGAACCACTCGAAGCGCCAATGCAGAAGCGAATCGCCTTGTCGTCGATCTTGAGCGGCGAAACGATCCACGCGTAAGTCTTGTTGGGGTCGAGCTGATCGGACGAGACGCCCGAGTCCGTCTTGGCGAAGCGCGAATCCATGCCCGCCATGAGGTCCAGGACCTCCTTGGTCAAGACCGCCATGTCCGAGGGGGTCCCGTAAGGAATCTCGTAGGTATCGGTGTCGACGGAATGCGAGGCGGCCTCGATGAAGGCGTTGTAGATCGGAACCGTGGGGGCGGCCGTATCCGTGACCGTCACCATGAAGCCGTTCGGCTTGGCTGCGTCCTTCATGTGCCAGCGGAACTTCAGCCCCGAGCGCGCGGTGGTCGCGAACGGCAGCGCATACGGAGAGACGGTATCGACCTCGCCCGCATCGCCCACCGTATAGGGCCGGATGTCGCGCACGACCTGCTTGTTGTTCTCGAAGGTCGCCGTGTATTGGTAGGAGGCCCCGCTCGGGGTCACGTCGTCCTGGCCGAAGTTCTTGGTCTTGTCGACGTTGACATCCGCGCCGTCGCGCTTGAGGCTCGTCAGGGCGCTCGTGCCGCCCCAGATCAGGGCGACCTTGCACTGGTCGGAGCCGCCGACCTTCATCGTCACCGAGCGGACCAAGAAGGTCTGCAGGCTGTCCTTGATGCTGAGGGCCTCTTGGTAGGCCGCACAGCCGGCCAGCAGGCCGACGAGGGCCACGGGGATAAGTTTTTTAAGCACGATGGGACCGCTCCTTTTGGATCCTGGCATACCCTTGGTGGGCCTAGGCTCGCCATTGCTTAAGCCCCGGGCATTATACACCAAACAAGCACTCTCTTTTCCAGGTCATGCCGCCTTTAGGAAAACTTCACAGCTGGCCGAACCGGTGGACATGGGCCAGGCGCTTTGCTAGGATCGCTACCAACCTGCTGGACGCCAGTCGGGCGCTAGCGGCCCGCCCCCCGACCACCGCCCTCTCCCCCTGCCAAGGAGCCTTCCGCGTGAGTACCAGCGTTCCCAGCCTTCTGGATAGCATCGACTACACCCTCATCTCCGCCGAACAAATCGCCCAGCGCTGCCAGGAGCTGGGCAAGACCCTCTCCGAGGACTATGCCGGCAAGGACCTTCTGGTCATCGGCGTCCTCAAGGGCGTTGCCCTCTTCCTCGGCGACCTCTTCCGCGAGATCAAGATCCCCTGCGACCTCGACTTCATGGCCGTCTCGAGCTACGGCGCCTCGACCCGCTCGTCGGGCGTGGTGCGCATCCTCAAGGACCTGGACGAGACCGTGACCGGCCGGCACATCCTGATCGTCGAGGACATCATCGACACCGGCCTGACCCTCAGCTACCTGGTCCGCCTGCTCCTCGAGCGCCGGCCCGCCTCGCTCGAAATCTGCTCGCTCCTGGACAAGCCGGCCCGCCGCCTGGTCGACGTGCCCGTCAAGTACGTGGGCTTCACCATCGAGGACAAGTTCGTGGTCGGCTACGGGCTCGACTACAACCAGAAGTTCCGCAACGTCCCCTTCATCGGCGTCCTGAAGCCGGAGGTCTACACGAAGTAGGCCCGAACGGCCTCCTCACTGACGTCCCAGCGCTCTGTCGCTCCCGACTCCACCCTGTCCGTTTACGCAGGGTTACCCGGAGCATTACAAAGTGTGCTATAGTGAACGTTAGCCGCGGCCAATGGCCGGAAATCCAATACGCCAGTTTTGGAGAGTGGGCCTAGGCCCGCTCTCTTGTCACTAAAAGGGGGTCTCATGTCTCGCATTGCCGAACAAGTGACCGAGTTGGCCCGCCCCATCGCGGACGAGCTGGGGCTCGAGCTCTTCGACGTCGAGTACGTCAAAGAGGGGGGCTCCATGGTGCTGCGCCTCTACATCGACTCCGAGGCGGGCATCTCGCACGCCGAGTGCGAGGCGATGAGCCGCCGCCTGGACGAGGTGCTGGACCAGAAGGACCTCATCGCAGGCGCCTACAACCTGGAGGTCTCCTCGCCCGGCGCCGAGCGTCCCCTGCGCTCCGAGCGGGACTTCACCCGCTTTGCGGGCAAGCAGGTGCTCGTCAAGACCTACGCTCCGGTCGACGGCAATAAGGAATGGAAAGGCGAACTCATCGGCCAGCAGGACGGTGAGATCCGCATCAAGGGCCCCAAGGGGGACATGGCGTTCCCCAAAGACCAGGTTTCCTTGGTTCGTTTGACGATCGACTAGGCCTCGGGCCCCAGGCGATCGATGGCAAAGACAGAGGGTAGAACCAGATGAAGATTGACAAGGAACTCTTCAAGCAGATGCAGCGCGAGCGCGGCGTGAGCACCGAGGTGCTCCAGGAAGCGCTCGAGGCCGGGATGCTCTCGGCTTATAAGAAGACGGCCCACCCGCACCCCAACACCATCGCCCGGCTCGACCTCGAGTCCGGAGAGTTCCACATCCTCGACCTGCGCGAAGTGGTCGAGGACGTCGAGGACCCCGACACCCAGATGCCTCTCTCCGAGGCCAAGGAACTGCTCGACGAGGCCGAGGTCGGCCAGGTGCTCGAGATCGACGTGACGCCCGACCCCAGTGAGCTCGGCCGCCTGGCCGCCCAGATGATGAAGCAGGTGCTCAACCAGCGCCTGCGCGAGGCCGAGCGCAAGGTCGTCCTCGATCAGTTCAAGGGCAAGGAAGGCGAGACCATCATCGGCACGGTGCAGCGCGTCGAGGGCCGCAACATCATCGTCAACTTCGGCAAGGTCGAGGGCATCGTGCCGGGCTCCGAGCAGGTGCCGGGCGAGAGCTACCGGCCGGGTGACCGCATCAAGGTCTTCCTGTGCGAGGTCCGCGAGACGACCCGCGGCATGCAGCTCCTGGTCAGCCGCGCGCACGCCGGCCTGGTCCGCGAGCTGTTCGAGCTCGAGATCCCCGAGATCATGGACGGCACGGTGGCGATCGAGGCGATCGCCCGCGAGGCCGGCCACCGCACCAAGATCGCGGTCCGCAGCCGCGACGCCTCGGTCGACCCGGTCGGCGCCTGCGTGGGCGCCCGCGGCGGCCGCATCCAGGGCATCGTCAACGAGCTGCGCAACGAGAAGATCGACATCATTCGCTGGAGCGAGGATCCCACGACCTTCATCGCCAACGCCCTCTCCCCGGCCAAGGTCATGTCGGTCCAGGTCAACTCCCTCGAGCGGACGGCCAAGGTCGTGGTGCCCGACGCCATGCTCAGCCTGGCCATCGGCCGCGAGGGGCAGAACGTGCGGCTGGCCGCACGTCTGACCGGCTACAAGATCGACATCAAGAGCGAGACCCAGCAGCGCGAGCTCAACGCCGCCGCCCTGGAGAGCGCCATGGGGGAGATCGAACTCAAGGAAGCGCCCTACGGTGAGGAGGCCGAAAACATCGAGCCGATCGAGGGACAGGCCGCCGAGACCGAGACGGTCGAAGAGGCCCCCGCGGTCGAAGTCGGCGAGGAGGCTCCCGCCGCGGAAGGCGCCGAGCAGGCCTAAACGGCCATGGCTGCCGAGCCGCTTCGTCGCTGCGTGAGTTGTCGCCAGTTAGGATCAAAGTTAGAATTGATCCGGGTGGTGAGGACTCCCGAGGGAGCCGTCGTCCTCGATTGTCGCGGCAAGGCGTCCGGACGCGGGGCGTACGTCCATCGTCGAGCCGCGTGCGTCGAAGAGGCGCTCAAGCGACGTCACCTCGATCGCGCCCTACGGTGCAGCGTACCAGCGGAGCTGGCTAGAAACATCGCCGCTCTAGGTCAGGAGCACTCCTGACCGGAGCGGCCCGACCGGGATCCCCCGGCGGATTGGAGGAAATAACTACATGCGGGTACATGAACTGGCCAAGCAGCTCAACGTCCAGCCCAAGGACATGATCACGCTGCTCCACGAGCTGGGCTTCAACGAAATCAAGAACAACTTCAACGCCGTGTCCCCGGCGATGGTGAAGGCT
>DATNQJ010000414.1:0-4644 GCA_036704085.1 Stenomitos sp. | reverse complement strand
GGCCGTCGATCAGGTTGATGGTGTTGGTGATGCCCACCAGCCAGAAGATGGTGAGCGCCAGGGGCACCACGCTCGGCAGGAAGGTGAGGCCGCCCGTCCAGGGGTTGGACAGGAACTCGATGCGCACGCCGTAGTAGTAGGCGGCCCCCGCCGCGAGGATCTGGAGGCCGAACTTGAGCTTGGCGTTGAGGGGCTTGAGATCGTCGATGATGCCTACCAGGAACATCAAAGCGCCGCCCACGAGCACCCCCTTGAGCGGGCCATCGATGGCGAAGAGCTCGCCGGGCACCAACAGCTCCAGGACCGTGAGGCCGACCAGGAAGCCGAGGAAGATGGCCACACCGCCCAGGCGGGGGATGGGGACCGTATGCACCTTGCGGGCGTCCGGCGTATCGACCTTACCGATCCGATACGCCAGGCGGACGACCCACGGGATGAGGATGTCCGTGGCCAGCCACGGCCCCATCAGGGAGACGGCGACGATGAGGTACCAGTAGTCCGTCACGGCTTAGTGCGCGCTTCCCACCGGGGCCTCGCCGTACAGCGGGAACTCGCGGCAAAGGGTGGCCACCGTCCGCTCGACCTGGGTGCGCACCACCGGGGATTCCGGGGCCCGGAGCAGGCTCGCGATCGCCTCGGCGATCCGGTCCATCTGGGCCTCCTGCATGCCGCGGGTCGTGACGGCCGGGGTGCCGATCCGCACGCCCGAGGTGACAAAGGGGCTCTCCGGGTCGAAGGGGATGGTGTTCTTGTTGACGGTGATGCCGACCTCGTCGAGCACCGCACTCGCCACCTTGCCCGTGAGGCCCACGCTGCGGACGTCCACGCTGAAGAGGTGGTTGTCGGTGCCGCCCGAGACGATCCGCAGGCCTTCCTTGGCGAGAGTCTCGCTGAGGCGCTTGGCGTTGGCGATGACCTGGGCCTGGTAGGTCTTGAACTCGGGCTGGAGGGCTTCCTTGTAGGCGACGGCCTTGGAGGCGATGATGTGCATCAAGGGGCCGCCCTGGATGCCGGGGAAGACGGCCTTGTCGACGGCCTTCGCCCACTCCTCGGTGCAGAGGATCATGCCGCCGCGCGGGCCGCGCAGGGTCTTGTGGGTGGTCGAGGTGACGAAGTGGGCGTGCGGCACCGGGCTCGGGTGCAGGCCGGCGGCCACCAGGCCCGCGATGTGGGCCATGTCGACCATCAAAAGGGCACCGACCGAGTCGGCGATCGCCCGGAAGCGCTCGAAGTCGAGAATCCGCGAGTAGGCGGAGGCGCCGGCGATGATGAGCTTGGGCTGGTGCTCCTTGGCGAGACGCTCGACCTCGTCGTAGTCGATCCGCTCGGTCTTCGGGTCCACGCCGTAGGGCACGATGTTGTAGTAGAGGCCCGAGAAGTTGACGGGGCTGCCGTGCGTGAGGTGGCCACCGTGCGAGAGGTTCATGCCGAGCACCGTGTCTCCCGGCTTGAGGGCGGCGACGAAGACGGCCATGTTCGCATTGGCGCCCGAGTGGGGCTGCACGTTGGCGTGCTGGGCGCCGAAGAGCTGCTTGGCGCGGTCAATGGCGAGGAGCTCCATGCCGTCGACGTACTCGCAGCCGCCATAGTAGCGCTTACCGGGATAGCCCTCGGCGTACTTGTTGGTCGGCACGGTGCCCATCGCCTCGATGACCGCCGGCGACGCGAAGTTCTCGGACGCGATGAGCTCCAGGTGGTCCCGCTCGCGGGCGAGCTCCTGATCCAGGAGACCGGCGATCTCGGGGTCGACGCGACGCAGGTTCGGGAACTCGTTCAAGGTACTCTCCTCAGCTAACAGGTGGGGACGGTGTCGATCTGCTCGACCCGGGCTTGGTGACGACCGCCCGCGAAGGGGGTCTCCAGGAAGACGCGCACGATCTCGCGCGCCATGTCGGGGCCGACCAAGCGGGAACCCAGGCAGACGACGTTGGCATCATTGTGCTCGCGTGAGAGGCGGGCCGAGAGGGGTTCGTTGACGAGAGCCGCGCGGACTCCCGCGATGCGGTTGGCGGCGATGGAGACGCCGATGCCGGAGCCGCAGACGAGGACGCCCCGCTCCACCGGAGTGCCGGCGACCGCCATGGCCACCTTCTGGGCGAACTCCGGATAGTCACACCGCTCGGGCGAGTGGCATCCCAGGTCCTCGACCTGGTGGCCTGCTTCCAGGAGCCATGCCTTGATGGACTCCTTGAGGTCGTATCCGGCGTGATCGCTACCGATCGCGAGGCGCATGGCTCCCCCTCTGGACGTTCGTTTGCTGGACCAAGCCAGTATAACGCGTTTCCCCTCTAGCCGGAAGCCTTGGCGGGCGCCGGATCGGGGCCTTTGCGCTCACTCGACGGCAGGCGGGACGTCCAGCGTCATGGGACCCAACGCGCCGGTGCGCAGGTCCGCCAGGAAGTTCCGGGCGGTGCGCTCCGGGTCGATGTGCCCCCCCGGCTTGAGGATGCCGCGCTTCTTGCCGATGACCTCCAGGTCCACGGCGGGCCCGAAGCTCGTCAGTGTGTCGGGGGCGAACTCCTGGAGCATGCCGATCGCGAAGCGGGCCACCTCGGCCGGGTCGTAGGCCTCGGTGCTGACCGCACCGGTGATGGCGAGCTTGAGGGCCACGATGGGGTCCTCGAGCTTGGGCGGGATGATGCCCGGGGTGTCCATCAGCTCCAGGTCCTTGCCAATGCGGATCCAGGAGGGCGCGCGGGTCACGCCGGGCTTGTCCCCGGTCTTGGCCTTGCCGGAGCGCGTGATCCGGTTGATGAGCGAGCTCTTGCCCACGTTGGGCAGGCCGACCACCATGACGCGCGCCGGGCGCGGCAGACGGCCGCGCGCCTTCATCTTGGCCTGCACGTCCGCATTGAGGCGGGTGATCTCCTGTTTGAGGGCCGAGATGCCCTCGCCCGAGTGGGCGTTGAGGGCGACCGCGCGGATGCCCTTGGAGCGCAGGCGCTGGATCCAGGCCTTGGTGCGCTCGGGATCGGCGAGGTCGCTCTTGGTGAAGACGACGATGACCGGCTTGTGCTGGAAGATCTCCGTGGTCTGGCCGAAGCGGCTGCTCTCGGGGATGCGCGCATCGACCAGCTCCAGCACGAAGTCGATGATCTTGAGGCGCTCCTTGAGCTCGCGCTGCGCCTTGGCGATGTGGCCCGGGAACCACTGGATGGTGGGGTAGGGCGAGGAGGGCTTCTCTTCGAGTTCGTCGTCTTGCGGGGTCATGGCGTACCTACTGGAGGGGGAGCGGGTCTAAAGCAAACGAGCCCCGGATGGCTCCGGGGCTCGAACGCAATTGCAGCCTACTTGGCGTTGCGGGCCTTTTCCTTGATGCGCGCCGCCTTACCCTGCAGACCGCGCAGGTAGTACAGCTTGGCGCGACGGACGTCACCGCGACGCAGAACCTCGACGCGATCGATGCGGGGCGAGTGCATGAGGAACGTGCGCTCGACACCGACGCCCTGGAAAATCCGGCGGACCGTCATGGTCTCGTTGAGGCCGGAACCACGGCGCTTGATCACAACGCCTTCGTAGGCCTGGATGCGCTCTTTGCCGCCCTCAACGATCTTGGCGTAAACCTTGACGGTGTCGCCCGGGTTGATAGCCGGCACCGACTCCTTGAGCTGGGCTTTCTCGATCTGGTTGATGACGTCGCGCGCAATCAGGCGGGTGCTCATTGGTAACTCCTTAGACGGCTTCCGGTTATAGAAAGCGAAGCCGGCTCACAGCCAGCTAGTGGCAAACAGCAACAGCGATCCGAGATGTTATCACAGTTGAAACGAAGATGCAACCGACTCTTAACGCTCCGCCTCGGCCGGCTCCGCGATCATCAAGGGCAGATCCGGATCCGGAGCGCGGCTGATCAGCTCGAAAGCGCACGATTCCGGGGCCGTGAGCTCCCGTTCGAGCGCCCACTTGCCGCGTTCCTTGGCGAAGACGCGGAGGGTCATGTCGGCGATCTTGGTGTGGTAGGCGTAAACCAGCTCCCCGTCGGGATCCTGGTAGACCATGCCGACCATCCGATTGAAGGGAGCCTCGATGGTCCCCTCGAACCGGCGATCGCCTGCTACCACCTCGAAGAACCACCCGCCGGTGTCGTAGCGACTCCGGGTGGTGAGCATCTTGTAGAGACCGTTGGCAACGTAGTCCTCGCCGTCCACTCGGAAACGGAAGACCGACAGGTTGGGCTCCAAGGGCCCGACCTTGGCCGGCTGATCGACGAAGCCTTCGAAGAGGACGCCTTCCTCCTCGACGAAGGTGTTGCAGTGGGCCCACACGCCCCCCAGCGAGTGCTTGGTGCCCCACATGTGCTCCTGGATGGCGGGCGCGTCGACGAGCTCGATGCGGCGCCGGTTGAAGAGCACCTCGCCCGAGATGCGCAGATCCGGGTTGGGGGCCATGATCTTGGTCGGGGGGAACGCGCCGTCGTAGAAGGCGCGCAGGGAAAAGTGCCGGAAGGACTCCTCGCACGGCTCCCAGTTGAGGACCCAGCCCAGACGCTGGTCGTGGTTCTCGATCCGGCCGCGCGCATTGCGGTTGGTCAGGATCGAGCGACCGATCTGGAAGGCGAAGGGATCGGAGTCGAGGCGGACGACGTCGTAGGGGAAGACCTCGCGGATGGCGATGTGCTTGCCCCGTCCCGCCCCGTTGTAGGCCACC
>DATNQJ010000413.1:0-4118 GCA_036704085.1 Stenomitos sp. | reverse complement strand
ATCCCGTGGCGCTTGGCGTAGGTGACCAGGGCCGCCCGGCCCTTGAGGCCGAGCTTGTCCATGATGCGCATGCGGTGGGTCTCGACCGTCCGGATGCTCAGCACCAGCTTCTCGGCCACCTGCTTGTTGGTCATCCCCTCGGCCAGGTACCGCAGCACCTCGCGCTCCCGGTCCGTCAGGTCCTCGTAGGACTGGGTCTCCTCGCCGGTGTCCACCCGGTCCAGGTAGTCCTGCATGACCTGCTTGGCCATGTCCGGGCGCAGGAAGGTCTCGCCGCGCATCACCTGGTAGATCGCGTCCAAGAGCTCGTTGTCGGCCGACTTCTTGAGCACGTAGCCCGACCCACCCGCCTGGATGGTCCGGAACAAGAGCTCCTCGTTCTCATGCATCGTCAGCATGAGCACCTTGGTCCGGGGATGGTGACGCTTGAGCTCCATGGTCGCCTCGATGCCGTTCATCTCGGGCATCGTGATGTCCATGATCACCAGATCCGGGTTCAGCTCGTCGGCCTTCGCGAGAGCCTCCTTGCCATTGGTCGCCTCGCCCACGACCTCGAGGTTGGGCACGCTCGAGAGCATCAGGCGCAGACCGGTCCGCAGGATGGCGTGATCGTCCGCCAACATGATCCGGACCGGCTCGTTGAATTCATAGGACATGAGTTGCCTACAGGCTCCTTCCTAGGTGGTCTGAGTGCCTAACAAAACTGTTCCATCAAGTCGCCGGATGGCGGCCACAGGCATCACATGCCTGGTTTTGTTAGGTGCTCGCAGCGGGTTCGACGAGCGGCACCGTCAGGATCACGTTGACCCCACGACCCGGCGACGACTCGATGGTGCAGGTACCGCCCACGAAGTCGGCACGCTCCTGCATGCCGATGATCCCGACCGCGTTACCGGACCGGGCGAGCTGGGCGGTATCCATCCCAACCCCGTTGTCCTCAATTTTGACCTGTAGGTGATCCGTTGTAAACGTCATGGCCAACGCCACCTGGGTCGCCTGCGAGTACTTACCCGCGTTCACGAGCGCTTCCTGGACGATCCGGAAGACCGTCACCTCGCTCATCTGGCCCAGCCGGCGCTCCTCGCCATGCAGCGAGAAGAACACGTCCATCTGGTGCCGCGCCCCGAAGTCCCGCGCGTACGACCGCAGCGTCGAGACCAGCCCGAGATCCTCGAGCAGGGGCGGACGCAGGTTCACGGAAATCTGACGCATGGTCTCCAACGCCTCCCAGGTCTGGTTCTTGAGCTCCGGGAGGAACCGCTTGACCTCCTCGAGGCTCAGGGCACCATCCAACATCTTGAGACCGAACAGGAGCGACGTCAGCATCTGGCCCGCTCCCTCGTGGAGCTCACGGGCAACTTGGCGCCGCTCCTCCTCCTGCAGCGCGATCAGGCGCTTCAAGAGCTGCCGACGGCGGTCTTCCACGCCCCGGCGGTGTTCGCAGGTCGGATCGGGACAGAGTTCCTCAGTATCAGGCATGGTGAGCCTTCCGCTCGACGCAAGTGGACCGCACATGGCTTCCTCTCTATAGCTTAACCGCTTTTTGCACGGTTGGCTCGTGGAGTCCCGACGACGGTTTTGCTTGCTTGGGCGCCCGTGCCACAAGGACGGAGACCGGCGAGTGGCTGACGACCTGGTTCGAGACGCTTCCGAGCAGGAAGCGCTGCAGGCCAGTCCTGCCATGCGAGCCCATCACGATGAGGTCGACGTGCTCCTCTTCGGCGGTATGAAGGATGGCTTCGGCCGGCTGACCGATGCACCGCATGGTCCGGTGCGTGATGCCCCGGGCCGTGAGGTACTCACCGGCCTCCTGCAGGATCCCCTCGCTCTCCTCCTTGGTCGGCACCTCGAAGGCGCTCTCGGGGGCATAGACCATCGGCCCCACCGTCCCCAGGTTCACCAGTTGCGAGACCGCCAGGACGATAACCTCGGAACCAGTCGCAGAGCCGATCTCAGCGGCCTTCTCGAGGGCCAGGCGCGAAAACTCGGAACCATCGGTCGCAAGCAACATTTTCATGGCGCAATCCCTCCTTACATTTCTTATTGTCTCAGGGGGGAGGTGCCGGAGCATCAGGGGAAACTACCCCATCACCGCTCCGGCACTGGATATGCGGGTTTTTTGCCTACGTTCACGCTACGGACCTAGTCGTCCTGCGCCTGCCGCTCCAGCCCCGCGCGATCGATCACGGTGATGACCCCGCCCCGCTCGTAGCGAAGCAACGCCGGATCGTGCGACCAGTCCCGGATGAGCCGCACGCACTCCTCATAGGTGATGCCCACCATGCGCGACATGGTCGCATGGGGCAGCTTGGTCTTGAGGCGATACCCTTCGGGCCCCTTCACGGCCCCGTCCTGGTCGATCGTGGAGAGGATGAGGCGGGCCAGGCGCGTCTTGGCTCGGCCCGAGATGACCATGTGCAGGGTGTCCTGCGAGTCGCGCAGGCGCTGGGCGAAGGTGATCAGGAGCTTCACGGCGATCTCGGGGGCGGTCCGCAGGTGCTCGATCATGTCGTGCATGGGGATCTCGAGCACCTGGGTGGGCTCGGAGGCGATCGCCGACCCGGGCGCGACCTTGCGGTCGAAGAGGGCCGCGACGCCGAACATCTCGCCCTGCCGGATGAGGCGCAGCACGGTTTCCTTGCCGCTCGCGGCCGTCTTGCGGATCTGGATGCCGCCCACGTAGACGAAGCGCAGGGCCGGCTCGATGGGCATGCCCTCGTGGAAGAGGGCCTCGCCGCTGTCGAGGCGAACCAGCCGCGCGCGGCTCGCGAGCGTCTCGAGCTCGCCCTCCGCGAGGCTATTGAAGAATTCCAGCTTGCGCAACTCCGCCGGAGTCGGGGTCAGAACCGCCATGACACCTCCTGGGCACCCCTCGCACCCGCTTCATCTTACCGTTTTTGGCGGAGTTTGAGCCACCTCATACCATCCGAGGGGCTTCCTCTCTACCATAGAGACAGAACGGAGCACCAGAAAGGGGTATCCCATGCGTCTGTTGATTCCCGCGGCCCTCGTCGCCGCCCTCCTGGTTCCCACCGCTGCTCAGGCCTGCGACAAGTGCATCTACCACGGCACCGCCCGTGAGAACGCCGCCTGGGCGACCATCCTCGCCAAGCCCGCGCCCAAGCCGATCCAGATCGCCAAGGCCCAACCCGCCAAGACCACGCCCGTGAAGCCGGCCGCCAAGGCGCCCGCTCCGAAGCGCGCGAAGTAAGAACGAGCCGAGCCCCCTGCGGAATCCGCAGGGGGCTCGCTGCATGCCGGGGAGCGCCTAGTAGTACTCCTTGATCTTCACCTTGACGCCGTTGACCCTCATCTTGAGACGGCGCCCGCGGCGGCCGCGCAGGGCGAAGACCACGACAAAGACTGGCACCAGCACGAAGGGCAGGACCAGCAGGCCCCTCAGGAAGGCGAAGAGGCCCGACGTGGCGCCGAACACGCCCGAGGTGAGGCCGAAGATCCCGCTCAAAAGCCCGAAGACACCGGACAGCAGGCTGAAGACGAAGCCCAGCACCGTCAAGGCGATCCCCAAGCCGAAGACCGCGACGACGGCCACCAGCGCGGCAATGACGAAGGTCGCGCGGCGGCTCAGGGGACCGGTGGGGCGCTCGGGCTCGATGGGCGCCGCCATGTGCTCCATGGGGCGGCCGACGGCTTGTTCTCCATGGACGATCAGCCCTTCGCGGGCGGCGGGCAGCTCCCGGGGACGGTCGCCGGACCAGCCCCGGCGGAATCCCCGCACGGCCGAGGCGATGACGTCCTCGATGAAGGTCGGCACCTCCCGGCGCATGCGCGCCCACTGCTCGGGATCGGGTTGGTGGTGATGGCTCATGGCAGCTCTCCAAAGAAGCGAGGCTCGTCGACTCCATGATACCCCTTGCCGAAGGGTGGCAACCATGGGCCGGGTGGTGTCCTGCGAGTGGCAACGGTGGATTCCGGCCTGCGCCGGAATGACGGGAGCGGCTACCCGGGCAGATCGAGCGTTCTGTCCGGGTGCATTCCCTGTCTCCCTTGCATAGACGCTACGTCATCCCGGCGCAGGCCGGGATCCACCGAAGCAGCCACAAGGATCGACCCTGGAGCCCGGAGAACGCCATGCAAAAAGGCGCCGGAGGAAGACC
>DATNQJ010000412.1:0-2946 GCA_036704085.1 Stenomitos sp. | reverse complement strand
CCCAGAGCAACGTGACCAAGGCCCGGGTGCAGGCCGGAACCTCAAAGCGGCAGCTCGACAGGACCAAGTACCTGGCCTCGCGCCAACTCATCGCCCAGGCGGATCTCGAGACGGCCCAGGCCAACTACGACACCGCCCAGGCCCAGGTCATCGCCGAGCGCGCGAGCCTCCAGCAGGCTGCCGCCTCCCTGCACCAGGCCGAGGTCAACCTGGGCTACGCGACCATCGTCTCGCCCGTCGACGGCGTCGTCATCTCGCGCAACATCGACGTGGGCCAGACGGTCGCGGCCTCCCTGCAGGCCCCGACCCTCTTCCTCATCGCCCAGGACCTGCGCCAGGTCCAGGTGGACACCAACGTCGCCGAGGCGGACATCGGAAAGCTCAAGGCAGGCCTCCAGGCGGAGTTCACGGTGGACGCCTTCCCGGGCGAGACCTTCAAGGGCCGGGTGCGGCAGATCCGCAACGCGCCGCAGACCGTCCAGAACGTCGTCACCTACGATGCGGTCCTCGACGTCGAGAACCCCGAGCAGAAGCTCAAGCCGGGCATGACGGCGAACGTCTCCTTCCTCTACGACTCGCGCAAGGACGTGCTCCGGGTTCCCAACGCGGCCCTGCGCTTCCAGATGCCCCGCCCGGAAGGCCGCGCGAACCGCCCGCAGGGCACCGGCGACCGCCCTCGGGCTTCCGGCGAAGGGGCCCCGGGCATGGGCGATCGCTCGCAAGGGGGCTCGGAGGGCAAGATGCGCCGCGTGCGCTGGCAGCTCGCCGAGGGCCAGAAGCGGATCTGGGTCCTGCAGGACGGCCGCCCGCGTCCGGTCGTCATCACCCCCGGCCTGACCGACGGCAGCTTCACCGAGGTCGTCGACGGCAAGCTGGAGGAGGGCGATCAGGTCGTCACCAGCGCGAGCGGCGTGGTGGCCGGCAACCGTTCCCGTCAGCAGCGCGGCGGCCAGGGCAACGGCCGCGCCATGCGGATGTTCTAGAGGAGCATGACGATGACCACACCCGTCATTCGCCTCGAGGAGGTGCGCAAGCGGTACGGCTCGGGCGAGTCCCAGGTCGACGCCCTGCGTGGCGTGAGCCTCGAGATCCAGCAGGGCGAGTTCGTCGCCCTCATGGGGACCTCGGGCTCGGGCAAGTCCACGCTCATGAACATCCTCGGCTGCCTCGATCGCCCCACCAGCGGGCGCTACGAGTTGGCTGGCCAGGACGTCTCGGAGCTGGATCGCAACGCCCTCGCCGAGATTCGCAACCGGACCCTCGGCTTCGTCTTCCAGAGCTTCAACCTGCTGCCGCGCACCAGCGCCCTCGAGAACGTGGAGCTGCCCATGCTCTACTCCGGAGTCCCCGCCCGTGAACGCCGGGAGCGGGCCCTTGCGGCCCTCGAGCGGGTCGGCCTCGGCGGCCGGGTGGGGCACACGCCGAGCCAGCTCTCGGGCGGCCAGCAGCAGCGGGTGGCGATCGCCCGGGCCATCGTGACCCAGCCGCGCATCATCCTTGCCGACGAGCCCACCGGCAACCTCGACTCCCGCACGAGCATCGAGGTCATGGCCCTCTTCCAGGAGCTCGGACGGAGCGGCATCACCCTTGCCTTGGTCACCCACGAGCCGGACATCGCCGAGTACGCCTCGCGCGTCCTCACCATCCGCGACGGCCTGGTCCAGTCGGACGTGCGCCAGACGCCACGGCCGGCCATCCTCGAGGAGGCCGTCCGATGAACGCCTTTCAAATGTTGCGGGTGGCCCTGGGCGCCCTGTTACGGAACAAGACCCGCTCCTTCTTGACCGTGCTCGGCATCGTCATCGGGGTGGCGGCGGTGATCGCCATGGTCGGCGTGGGCCAGGGGGCCAAGGCCCAGGTCGAGGCCTCCTACGAGGCCATGGGCACCAACATGCTCGTCATCATGCCGGGCAGCAGCATGAATGGCGGCGTCCGGGGCGGGTCCGGGTCCATGCCGACCCTGACCTGGGACGACCTGCAGGCCATCCGCCAGGAGATCGCGTCGGTGCGCTACGCGGTCGCCCAGCTCCGGGCCAATGCCATGGTCGCGAGCGCCAACGCCAACTGGACGACCTCGGTCACGGGCACCGCGCCGGACTTCTTTGCCATGCGCAACTGGTCCATCGGCGCAGGCTCGCTCTTCCTCGACTCCGACGTGACCTCGGGCGCCAAGGTCGCGGTCCTCGGCCAGACGGTGGCCGAGGAGCTGTTCGGCTCGGCCGAGGCGGCCGTGGGCCAGCCCATCCGGATCCGCAACGTCCCCTTCCAGGTCGTGGGCGTCCTCGCCTCCAAGGGCCAATCCGCCAACGGCCAGGACAACGACGACGCGGTCTTCGTCCCGCAGACCGCCTTCCAGGCCAAGCTGCAGCGCGGCCTCAACCGCTTCCTGTCGGGTGGCATCTGGGTGTCGCTCGCCTCCGAGGCGGACCTCGAGCCCGGCCAGGAGCAGATCGCGGCTTTGCTGCGCGAGCGTCATCGACTGGGGGACGATCAAGAAGAGGACTTCTCGATCCGCAACCTCACGGAGATGGCCAACGCCCGCCAGGAGGGCACCAAGACCATGACCATGCTCTTGGCGAGCATCGCCTCGGTGTCGCTCTTGGTCGGTGGCATCGGCGTCATGAACATCATGCTCGTCAGCGTGACCGAGCGGACCCGCGAGATCGGCCTGCGCATGGCCATCGGCGCCAAGCCCCGGGACGTGCTCGCCCAGTTCCTCACCGAGGCCATCGTGCTCTCCCTGATGGGCGGGCTCATCGGGACGGCGCTCGGCGTGGGGGTCGCCCTCTTGCTCGGCCAGCAGTTCGGCTGGCCCATCTTGATCCAGCCCGCCATCGTGGCGGTGGCCGTGGCCTTTAGCGGCCTGGTCGGCGTCGGCTTTGGCCTGTATCCCGCCCGCAAGGCGGCTCTGCTCAACCCTATCGAAGCCCTGAGGTACGAATGAAC
>DATNQJ010000411.1:0-4079 GCA_036704085.1 Stenomitos sp. | reverse complement strand
ATGACCGTGCCGGGCGAGATGCCGTCGGCGAAGGCCGTGAGGTACACGAAGGGCTTGAACGACGAGCCGGGTTGCCGGTGCGCCTGGATGATGCGGTTGAACTTGGAGGTGTTGTAGTCCACCCCGCCCACCATGGCGCGGATGAAGCCGGTGCGCGGATCCAGGACCACGATGGCGCCCTGCGTGAAGTGGAGGCGCTTGCCGTAGGTGGCGATCGCCTGCTTGAGTAGATCCTCGGCCTTTTGCTGGATGTCGAGATCCAGGGTCGCGCGCACGCGCAGGCCGCCCCGCATGACCACGTCGCTGCCGTAGCGGTTCATGAGCTGGCTGAGCAGGAAGCTCGTGTAGTAGGGGGCCCGGTAGCTGAAGGTCTGGATGCCCGGATACTGGAGGCTGATCTTGAAGGCTTCGGCGGCCTGGGCCTCGGTGATGTAGCCCGCCTTGACCATGCGGCTCAACGCGATGCGCTGGCCCCGCTTGGCGAGGACCGGGTCCTTGTAGGGGGAGAAGCGTTCGGGCCCGCGCAGCAGGAAGGCAAGCTGCGCGCTTTCGGCGAGCGTCAGGTCCTTGGTCTTCTTGCCGAAGTAGTTACGCGCGGCGGCCTGGATGCCGTAGCAGTTGTGTCCCCAGTAGACCTGGTTCAGGTACATCTCCAGGATCTGGGCCTTGGAGTAGTGGTTCTCGATCTTGATGGCGAGCCAGGCGTCGGCGAGCTTGCGCGCGATGCTCTTGTTGGCCGTCAGAAACAGGTTCTTGGCCAGCTGCTGGGTGATGGTACTGCCGCCCTCGACCTTGCCGCCCTCGGCGAGATCCGCCAGGGCCGCGCGGACGATGCCCCGGACGTTGACGCCGTGGTGCTCGTAGAACCGATCGTCCTCGACGGCGATGACGGCCTGCTGGAGGGTCTTGGGGATCTCGCCGAGCGGCACGACCTCGCGGTTCTCCTCGCCGTGCACGTTGGCGATGAGGCGCCCCTTCACGTCGAAGATCTGGGTCGACTCGGTGGGCACCCAGCTCTGCAGCGTGGTGACGTCCGGCAAGCGGCTGAGGCCCACCCCGACGCCCGCGATCGATCCGGCGACCAGGAAGACCAGCTGCCCGCCCACGAACGCCGCCACCCCCTTCCAGCCAAGCGGTTGCTTGGCTGGAAGGGGACGAGCGGTCTTTCGCTTCGGGGCCGGGCGCGCTCCGGGGCCTTGCGGCCCCCCGGAGGCGGTCCGGGGCCGCGGGATCGGTCGTTGGTCCATCTAGGCGAGGCGGCAGGCCGCCCGCAAGGCCAGGTCCATCGCCTGGGACGCCATCTTCGCGACGTCGACGACCTCGCCGTGGGAGGTGGTGGCCTGCGCCTCGGCGGTGACGGCGATGTTGGTGATGCAGGAGATGCCGAGCACCTTCAGGCCGCGCGAGGTCGCGTAGGCCGCCTCGGGCACCGTCGACATGCCGACGGCCTGGGCGCCGATCCGCTGGAGCCAGAGGATCTCGGCGGGCGTCTCGTAGTTGGGGCCCAAGAGGCCGACGTACACGCCCCGCCGCAGGTGGAAGGACTGCTGCGTCTCGCCCCACTCGGCCATCTTGCGGGTCCACTCGGGGTCATAGGCCGGCGTGTGCTTGAAGCCGGGGGCCTCGCGATCGCTCAAGCCCGCCTGGAAGGCGCCCATCTGGTTGATCTGGTCCTCGATGAGCATGAGGTCGCCCGGGAGCCAGTCCCCGCGCAGGCCGCCCGCGGCGTTGGTGAGGATGATCTTCTGGAGGCCCATGGCCTCGAAGAGCCGCATGATGCTCGTGGCGGAGCTGAGGGGATGGCCCTCGTAGAGGTGGAAGCGTCCGCGGGCGATCGCCACCCGGGCGCCGCCCGGAATGGTCCCGATCGTCAGCACGCCCGCGTGTCCCGCGACGGTCGTCTCCGGCAGTCCCTCGATCTCGCAGTAGGGGATGTCGACCTTGTCCTCCAGGTCCTCGAGCACGACGATGCCCGAGCCGAGGACGATGCCGAACTCGGGGGGGCGGCCCAGGTCCACGTTCGGGAGCTTGGGAACAGTCAGGGTGGCTTCGCTCACGGGGTCTCCTTCTCGTCTGAGGAATAGACGCGGTGCCGGATGGTGTCGAGGTCGCGCATGAAGATGCCCTCGACCACGCGCATCAGCTTGCGCCAGGGTTTGAATTCAGGGGCGATGGGCGTGGCCAGGATGGTGTAGGCCCCCAACCGATTGCCGCCCAGGATGTCGGTGAACACCTGGTCGCCCACGATGGCCACCTCCTGCGGGCGCAGGCCCATGACGGCCAAGGCCTCGCGAAAGCCGCGGCGCCGAGGTTTGGCGGCTCGACAGGCGCAGGGCACCTCGAGCTCGTCCGCCACCTGTTGGACGCGGGCGGCGTTGAAGTTGTTCGACACGATGTAGACCTCGAACGCCCCCTGCTTCATCTCGCGGATCCAGGCGTGGACCTCCGGAGAGGGGGTGTGATCGAGGGCCGAGACCAGGGTCTCGTCGAGATCGAGGATGAGGCCGCGGATGCCGTTCGCGCGGAGGTGATCCGCGTCGATTTCCGCAACCGATCCGACCCACAGGTTCGGTCGAAGTAAGCCCAAGACGGTCGTCATAGCGATGCGATCTTACCACCCCGGCGAGCGGACGCAAAGCTCCGAGGTGCGGCAACCCCTCGCCTCATGGGCGCAGCCGCCGCTGGGCCGCCAGATGGTCGGCATAAGTGCGCGTGAAGGCGTGCGTCCCGTCGCCGCGCGCCACGAAGTACAGGTAGTCCGTGGTCTCGGGATGGAGGGCCGCCTTGAAGCTGGCCAGTCCGGGATTTCCAATGGGGCCAGGGGGCAAGCCGGCATAGCGGTAGGTGTTGTAGGGGCTGTCGACGCGGACGTCCTTGAAGCTCAGCCCCTTCTCGCCCTGGTGGCGGCCCAGGGCATATTCGACGGTCGGATCCGATCCGAGCCGCATGCCGATCCGGAGCCGGTTCTGGAAGACCCCGGAAATGAGCGGGCGCTCCTCGGGACGGACGGCTTCCAGCTCGATGATGGAGGCCATGGTCACGGCCTGGTAGAGCGGCATCAAGGGCGAAGGAGTCTGGCCATACTCGTGACCGACGACGGCCTCGAAACGCCCGAGCATGCGGTCGATGAGCATGCTCTCGTCGAGCTGGCCGCCGGAGAACAGGTAGGTGTCCGGAAAGAGGAAGCCCTCCAGGCTCGCTCCGGCCGGTAGATCCTTGAGCCAGGCATGGTGCGCCAGGAACCGTGCAGGCTGTTCGGCGAGCGCCCGGAAGGTCGAACCCTTCCCGAGTCCCTTGGCTTCCAGCATGCGAGCGATCTTGGCAATCGAATAGCCTTCGGGCACCGTGACCTTGAGCACCAGCCCCCGCCCGTCCATCAGCCAGCTCACGATCTGAAAGGGGCTCTGACCCGGTGAGAGGGCATAGGTTCCCGGACGGATTCGAGCCTGCGCGCCCATGGCCCGTGCGAGCAAGGCGAAGGCGAACCGGTTGCGCACGATCCGGCGCTGTTGCAGGGTCGCAGCCAGGCGGTAGAGGTCGCGTCCCGCTCCGACTGTCACGTAGCGCACCGGCGCCCCCGGGCGCCCTGCCGGCAGCAGGGGGCTGGAGACGAGGCCGAGCGCGACGAACGCGCCCGCTCCGGCGAGCAGCAGCTTCGTGCGTAGGGATTGCGATCGCAACCAGTCGATGGCTCGCATGGCTTAGAGGGTCGGCTCGATGACGCGGCCGTTGAAGATGTCCGCCGTCCGATTGATGAGCTCCTGGGCGGGCATGGCCTCACCGGCCGGTGCTGCGGGCGGGCTCGACTTCGGGGCGGGCGGGCGCGGGGCGTCGACAACGCTCGGAGCGGGCGGCCCGGCCGTGGCCACGGGGGCCGGCTCGGCCAGGGGTGCCGGGGGGATCGGGACCGGCGCGACGGGTGGTGCGACCGGGGCGGCCGGCGCCGGAGCGACGGGCGCAGCCACCGGGGCCGGAGCAACAGGTGCCGGGGCGGGAGAAGGGGAAGAGGCCGGCGCCGCCGCGACGCCGGCCAACTTAGGGCGGGCCCTATCCCCCGTTTCGAAGGACAGCGTCGTGTG
>DATNQJ010000410.1:0-6280 GCA_036704085.1 Stenomitos sp. | reverse complement strand
CTCCTGAGCCCGCTCACGCGGGCCAACATGATGCGCGACTTCCTCGCCTTCGAGGCCCACACCAAGCGCGGCTACGAGCGGCGCGGCCAGCAGATGCCCAGCCTCTGGTACGAGCTGCCCGTCTTCTACAAGGGCAACAGTCGCAGCCTGATCGGTCCGGAGGCGGAGGTCGAGTGGCCCCGCTTCACCGAGAAGTTCGACTACGAGCTCGAGATCGCCTGCGTCGTCGGCAAGACGGGCCGCAACATCCCGGTCGAACGGGCCCACGAGTACATCGCGGGCTACTGCATCCTCAACGACTTCAGCGCGCGCGATGTCCAGATGCAGGAGGTCCAGCTGCGCCTCGGGCCCGCCAAGGGCAAGGACTTCGCCACGGGGCTCGGCCCCTGGCTCGTCACGCCCGACGAGGTGGGCGATCCCCGCAACCTGCGCATGGTGGCCAGGGTCAACGGGGAGACCTGGTCCGAAGGCAACTCCGGCACCTCGCACTGGACCTTCGAGCAGATGATCGCCTACGTCTCCCGCGAGGAGACGATCTATCCGGGCGACATCTTCGGCTCGGGGACCGTGGGCGGCGGCTGCGGCTACGAGCTCGATCGCTGGGTAAAGCCCGGCGACGTGATCGAGCTGGAGATCGATCGGCTCGGGACGCTCCGCAACCGCGTGGTCAAGCCGTCTCACACCCACCCCATGGAGGATTACCGTGTTTCCGCTGTCCAAAGGTAAGGTGACCCCCCAGGCTCACGTCGGCATCCCCGAGGGGACGTACGAGGAGGAGCACGCTCGCAAGGGCTTCTTCGGTCGGACCACGCACCTGTACCGGACCCACCAGCCGACCAACTGGACGCGCATCGAGGGCCCCCTCAAGCCGCGCGCCATCGACTGCGCCAAGCTCGAGCCCACCGACGCCCGGGATCCCGAGCGCGGCCTGCCCACCACGTTCCTCTACAACGACGACGTGGCCCTCAAGGTCTCGCGGCTCACCGCCCCGATGCCCTTCTACTTCCGCAACGCCGACGCCGACGACGTCTACTTCGTCCACCGCGGCGAGGGCGTGCTCGAGACGGACTTCGGCCCCATCGCCTTCGAGCCCGGCGACTACCTGGTGATCCCCCGCGGGACCACCTACCGCGTGGTGCCCCACACCGAGGACAACTTCTTCCTGGTCATCGAGTCCAAGGGGGAAATCACGATTCCGGAGCGGGGCTCCCTGGGCCCCAACGCCATCTTCGACATGGGCGTGGTGCAGACGCCGGACCCCGTGGCGATGACCAACCACCCGACGGGCTCGGGCGAGTACGAGCTGCGCATCAAGCGCCTGGGCGAGTACACCTCGGTCTTCTACGACTTCAACCCGCTCGACGTGGTGGGCTGGAAGGGCGACCTCACGGTCTGGAAGCTCAACGTGCGCGACATCCGCCCCGTCATGAGCCACCGCTACCACCTGCCCCCGAGCGTCCACACCACGTTCCTGGGCGGCAACTTCGTCATCTGCACCTTCGTGCCGCGCCCCTTCGAGAGCGACGAGGAGGCCATGCGGGTGCCCTTCTACCACCGCAACATCGACTACGACGAGGTCATCTTCTACCACGACGGCGACTTCTTCAGCCGGCAGAACATCGGGCCCGGCATGGTGACCTTCCACCCGCAGGGCATCCACCATGGCCCGCACCCCAAGGCGGCCGAGAAGGCGGCGACAAAGACCGCGACCGACGAGATCGCGGTCATGGTCGATACCCGCCATCCCCTGCACATGACCGAGGCGGCCTTCGGCGTGGAGTGGCCCGAGTACCACCTGAGCTGGCGCGTCCCCACGGAGGCCGCCCGGTGATCATCGACCCCTCGACCCTCGGTCACCAGGAGCGCTACAAGCTCCTGAACGGCTCGGTGATCCCGCGTCCCATCGCCTTCGTCTCGACCCTGTCGGCCAAAGGAGAGCGCAACCTCGCGCCCTTCAGCTTCTTCAACGTGGTCTGCGCCGACCCCATGGTGATCAGCTTCTCGGTCATGCGCCGCGGCAACACCAGCCAGAAGAAGGACACCCTCCTCAACATCGAGGAGACGGGGGAGTTCGTGGTCAACGTGGTCACCGAGGAGATCGCCGAGCGCATGAACCGCACCTCGGCGGACTTCCCGCGGGGCGTCGACGAGTTCGAGCACGGGCCCTTCACGCCCGTGCCGAGCGAGCTGGTCAAGCCCGCCCGGGTGGCCGAGAGCCCGATCAACATGGAGTGCCGGCTCCTGCAGCTGGTGGACATGGGCGATCGCCCCGGCTCCGGGACCCTGGTGCTCGGGGAGGTCTTGCGCTTCCACATCGTGGACGAGCTCTACGATCGGGGCCGGATCCGCCATGACCGCTACCATGCCGTCGGGCGCCTGGCCGGAGCGAGCTACGCCCGGACGCGCGACACCTTCGATCTGGTCCGCCCGACCCTCGCCCCGTCGACCTAGGACGAGTGTCAGCGGACCGAGCTAACGTGGATTTAATCCGCGTTTGATGGCCGTTTGTCACATGACCCGGCGGGATCCGGGTATAGAGATCGTGTCGGTTAGAGAGTGAGGACGCCATGGCCCGCCACGCCCGTATTGCCCGTCGTTCCCAGCAACCCATCGCCATCGCCGTGACCCGGTCGCTGCCCCGTGCCAACAAGTTGGCCCTGGCCGGACTGGCCGTCGCCACGCTGGCCGCCTCCCAGGTGAGCCCCGTCTTGGCCTTGGGGTTGGTGGGCCTGATGCTCTGGCAGGCCTTCGGAGCCAAAAAAGCCTAACGCCTCGTGGCATCCGCTCGGCGCCCGCAGCCTGCTGCGGGCGTTGCTGCATGGAGGGATCGTTTGCTTGCTTCTGGGGTATAACGTGCTCCCGACCATGAGGACCCCATGATCCGTTCGGAACGAACCATCACCAACTTCAAGCACCCCGGCTCGGCGATCGCCCGTCCCCTGTCCTGGCTGGGCAAGCTCAAGGCCGTCGTCCTCGCGTGCGCCGCTGCCGCCGCCTCCCTGGTGCATCCCCTCCTGGCCCTGGGGGTGGTGGGCCTCATGCTCTGGCAGGCCTTCAGCCCCGAGCCGTGATCAGTCGGCGAGGCCGCCGCCGCGGCGGACCTTCTCGACGTCCGACATGTCTCCCTGCGCCGGTCCCACCAGGCTGCTGATGGTCGGGTTGAGCTCCTGCAAGCCCTCGGGAAAGGTCAGAAAGGCGCTGAAGCGTACGCGCTTTCGGACCTCCTCGGGCATTTCCGAGAGCTTGGTCGAGAAGGCGAAGACCAGGATCGGTACGCGGGCGAGCTCGGGGCACTGGCTGACGCGCTCGAGCATCCCGAACCCCTCGATCTGCGCGGCATAGTCGGTCACCGGCCGACCGACGGCCTCGGGGGTGCGATAGAGGGAGACGAGGATCAGCTCCGGGGCGAAGGCCACGAGGCTATCCATGGTGAATTGAGTCGTGCCGATGCGCTTGAGGAACTGGTGGTGACCCTTGGTGAGGAAGTTGCTCAGGAGGACGACCACCTCGGGAGTGTCGTTCAGGATGGCGATTTTGGCCATGTTGACCCTCCGGCCGGCCCAGGGCTCCAGCTATCATTCTGAACCATGAAGAGCTTGAATGTCTTGGTCGCCGAGGACGAGCCGTCCAATGCGGAGATCGTCCAGGTCATCCTTGAAAGCGAAGGCCACCAGGTCACGCTGTGCATGGACGGGACCCAGGTCCTGGATCTGTGCCATCGGCAGGGTCGCCGGTTCGACGTGATCCTGATGGACATCCTCATGCCCGAGATGGACGGCCTCGAGACCACGCGCCGGCTGCGCGCGGACGAGCGGACCCGGGACGTGCCCATTGTGTGCGTATCGGCCAAGGCCAGCGGCTCCGACCAGGAGAAGGGCCTCGCTGCCGGCTGCACCACCTACGTGACCAAGCCGTACAAGCGCAAGATGCTGCTCACCGAGATCAAGAAGGCGTTGACCGAGACCGGCGTCCTGACTCCGGAGGAGGGTATCGAACGATCCTAGGCAGAAAGAGGTCTTGGCCGATTGGACGAGACAAAAACCGATCGCTCAGGGTATAAGGGGGCGTAGGAACGATGGGGTTCCTAGAGCAGCGAGGACGATGACATGTCCATCACCAAGACGACCTTTCGGATTACCCAGCGTACGGTGACCGGTCCCGAGGGCCTCAAGCTTGCCCTCCTGGCTTTGAGAGAAGTCCTTCCCTACTGCCTGATCGACTGCGTTCAGCTCAATCGCGTCAAGTTCCCGATCAACACGGCTCGCTACCCCCAGGGCATCTGGCATGAGCTCCTGCGGAAGCGGGAATGGCACGACAAGCTCATTTACCACCTCGCCAACAGTCTCTCCGAGACGGACCATGCCAAGCGCATGGCCCAGCAGAGCGAGTTCGCCCGGCTCATCACCGATCCGGACACCCAGGTGATCCTGCACGGGACCATGCTCTATGAGAGCGAGGGCACCCCGGACATGCTCGAGGCGGCGGGCATGCCGATGGCCAAGTCCTTCGGCTGCGAGTTGCAGGTGGATGCCTACACCGAGTACCGCAAGCGCGCCCAGCGCGACGACCAGCTCAAGCACAGCCACGCCACGCAGCGGGAGCTCTACGGTCAGCTCGTCCTGGCCGATGCCCTCGAGCGAGCGGCTGCGCCCGCGACCCCCTGAGTCGGCGTTCCCAATACCGAACGGCCTGGCGGTACCGCCAGGCCGTTCTCGTCTCACCGCTTAGGAGACCTCTCCAGAGTGCCCGACGGGCGTGAAAGACGTGTGAAACGCGCTAACCCTCGAGCACCACGAAGGCCATGGCGCGATCGCTCTCATGCGTGAGGCTCAGGTGCGTGCGCTCGATGCCCATGCGGCGGGCGATCTCGCCGGTGGCGCCGTGCAGCATGAGGCTCGGCTTGCCGTTGGGGGCGCGCAGGACCTCCATGTCGGTCCAGCGCATGCCGGGCTGCCACCCCACGCCGAGGGCCTTGATGACGGCCTCCTTGGCCGAAAAGCGGGCGGAAAGGGAGGGGGCCGGGTTCTTGTGGCGCAGGCAGTAGGCGATCTCGTCCGGCGTGAAGACCCGGCGCAGGAAGGCATCGCCGCGCCGCGCCACGATCTCGGCCATGCGCTCGACGTTCAGGACGTCGACACCGATGCCGTGGACGCTCATGCCAGCCTCCCTGCCAGGGCGTCGAGGCCCGTCTCGAAGCGCGCGAGGGCCGCTAGGAGCGTGACGGGGTCCCGCTGTCCGAAGCCGACCCGGAGCGCCCCCGGATACCCGAGCGTGCTGCCCGGCAGGACGAAGAGCCCGAAGTCCTCGCGTAGCGCCCGGGCGACCTCGCGGTCGTCCGAGTCGAAACGGGGCCAGACGAGGGTCACCACGCCCGCCGGAGGCAGCGCGCCGTCGAGCAGGCGGGAGACCGAGGCGAGCCAGACGGCGAACAATTGACGGTTGCGCTCGGTCACCCGGTGGTTCTCCGCAAAGACCTCCGCGCGCCGGGGCCACAGGGCCTCGATGACCTGCTCGGAAAGGCGGCTCACGCAGCAGGTCGCATGCTCGTGATACGGCAGGCAGGTCGCAAGCTGGCTCGAGCGCGAGGCGACCCAGCCCAGCCGCAGGCCGGGCAATGACCAGCGCTTGGAGACGGCATCGGTGACGAGGATGCGATCGCTGAGCCCCAGGGCACTCGGGGTCGCGTGCGGTCCCACGCCGCGGTAGATCTCGTCGATCAGGAGGTGGGCCTCCGGCTGGGCCTCGACGAGCGTGACGGCGGCCCGCAAGGTGTCCGCGTCGAGCGTGCGGCCGGTCGGGTTGTGCGGGGTGTTGAGCACCACCAGGCGGGTCTCGGCGTCGATGAGGGCCGCGAGGGCCGACAAATCGGGCGCCTGGGCGGGGTCCGCGGGCAGGGTCCAGCGGCGCACCTCGGCGCCGAGCTCGTGGGCGATCGCCTCGAACTGGTAGTAGAGCGGATCCTGCAGGATCACGTTGCTGCCGGGCCGGAGCATGCCCGTGAGCACCGCGAGGTTCGCCTCGGTGGCGCCCGCGGTCAGGAAGATCGCGTCGGGCGAAAGATCGTACTCAGAGGCCAGGAGCGTGCGCAGGGAATGCGAGCCCGGGGTGGGGACGTAGCCGAACTCAAAACGATGCGGCCCCCAGTCTTCCGGGAGGAACTCCTGGAGGGCCTCGCCCGTCCAGGGCTGGACCATCGTGCCGCCCAGGGAGTAGGCGGCGCCGGATTCGTGCTGGTTGAACCAGGCTTCGAGCGGGGGGGTGGTGAGGGGCATGGGCTCGG
>DATNQJ010000409.1:0-8937 GCA_036704085.1 Stenomitos sp. | reverse complement strand
CTAGTAAGCCGTACGCGGGTGGCGCTGCGGTGGATCCCGGCCTGCGCCGGGATGACGTAGCGCTTACTCCCGCTCACCTTGGGTGGGACGTATTCCTACTCACCATTAAGGGGCCAAGTCGCCACTCCGTCATTCCGGCGCAGGCCGGAATCCACCGTTGCTCCTTCTGCCGTGGCCTCGTCAACTAGAACGTCAGGCGCATCCCCGCGATGCTGGTGCCGAAGAGGGTCGCTTCCAATCCCCAGAACTTGAAGGCGGCTTCGGGCAACAGCTGCATCATGGGCAGGTAGATGGTGCTGCTGGGCGTGTCGATGGCGACGGTGCGGCCGTCATTGGGGCTCCAGCTGGAGGTGCCGAACATCCATGGGGTGCCGCCGTTCTGCTCGGAGCCCAGGTAGTAGGTGAAGCCGATGGGGTACCGCAGGATGAACCAGTTGGTGAGGGGCAGCGACAGCAGGACGTAGCCCGTGGCGGTGCCCATGCTGCCGACCGTGCTCGGCAGGGCGTTGAGGCGAGTGTCGCCGAGGGCGTCGACCTGCGAGTTGGGGACGCTCACGCGGCCGCCGATGGCGAGGTTCCAGCCGTCGTTCTTTCCGAGGAGGCGGTAGGTGGCGTGGGCGCCGAAGCCGCTCCAGGCGGTGCCGGGGTAGTAATCGCGGGCGTCGACGCCGAGGGTGAGGTGGTCGGTGAGCCCCAGGTCGACGGAGAAGGCGCCGGGATCGAAGCCGAGGCCGAGGTGTCCGGCGGTGATGTCGCTGCGCGGTCCGCTGCCTGCGAGGGCGGGCAAGGCGCTGCCGATGACGAGGGTGGTGGAGAGCAGGGCCCCGAGGGCGAACTTGCGGCTCATCGTGATGCTCCTTTCGATCGAGAGAGGCTGAGTCTCACGATAACGGGGAGCGATCACATGATCGCTCACATGCTCACGGATCCGCGACATGTTTCAGGAACGACCTCAGTCGGAAACGACGACGTCTCCGACCATGTCCACGATGCCGAGCACCGCCGCATGCACGGGCGCCTTGCTGTCCCCGTAGGCCATGAGCGCCGAGCCGCCCTCCTTGACCGCAAGCACCGTGGTCCCCACGCCCGCCTGGAGCTTGTCCACCGCGAGGAAAGGCGCGCCCTTGGGCGTGAGATCGTCGCCCAAGGGCTGCAGCATGAGCACCTTGGCGCCCTCCAGCCGCTCGTGCTTGAGCGTGGAGTTCATGGTCCCGATGACCTTGGCGAGGATCATGGCCTACCCTCCCTGGATGGCAGTCTGCTTGCCGTGTAGCGTGGCGAGGACCTCCAGGTCCACGTCGTACCGATCGACGATGCCCACGATGCCCGCATCCACGGGCGCAAAGGCGTTGGGCAGGGCCAGGGTCGCCTCGCGGCCATTCACGCAGAAGCCGAGTTCCCCCACGCCGATGCCGATGCTGTCGGTGGCGACCACCGGATCCCCCTTGGCTTCGCCCTTCTCGTCCAGGGGCTGGACGATCATGAGCTTGACCCCGTGCAGCGAGGGATCCTTCTCCGTGGCAACCAGGGTGCCGATGACCTTGCCGATGAACACGGGCGATTCTCCTTTGTGAAAAGCCGCAGGCGCTTGTTGGCTAGAACACGAAGTGGTTCAGATCCTCGTGGGGGTTCGCGATGAGCGCCGTCCGACAGAGCATGGCGTCGGGGATGACGTCGCAGGCGTCTTCCATGGCGGCCTCCATGTCCTCCAGGACTCCGGTGAAGGTGAAGAAGGACTTGCCGCCCAGACCGAAGGGCGCCCGGATCTCGATGAGCTGGACCGGAGCCGTCTTGACCGCCTTGTCGGCCGCCGCGATGGCGCTCGGCAGCGAGTAGGTCTCGATGACCCCCAGGCTGTCGAAGGCCGCGACGTCGGCCACCCCGTTGAGGGCCGGGGCGATCTGGGGATCGAGGTTGGGGATGAGGATCTGGTCGAGGACGGTGTCGGCGCCGAGCTCCAGGGCGATCTCGAACGACTCCTGCACCGAGGCCACGTCGCCCGAGAACAGCAGGAGGAACTTGCCAGGGCTGGTCGTCTGGGCGCGGACGATGCGCACGGGCGCTTTCTTCGCGATCCCATCGGCCACCACGTAGCCCATGGCGATGGAGCTGAGTTCGAGCAGGCCGATGGCCGGGTGCTGCCTCTCCATTTAGCCGATCTCCTCGATGACGAGCGTCTCGCCAAGCGATTTTACCACGCCAGCAATCCCCGCATACAGCGGAACGGCCGGTGAATCGGGGGCAGGTCTTGCGACCAACTGGCCCATCGAGACGCGATCGCCCAGCCGGACCGCCGGATGGAGCATCACCTCGGGGCCTTGCGCCAACGCGAGTTCGATCCGGCGGACCCGGATCTCGCCGGCGTCCAGGGGAGCCACGTAGTCCAACCCGTACAACCCCAGGTGCTTGGCCAGCCGAGCGAGCGGCACGCGCCAGGCCGCCCTCAGCCCGGGCGATCGCGCCGGTCGTGGCAGCACGCTCGTCCCCAGCGAGGACTGGGCGGCCTTCACCTCCTGGATGAGGCCTGCGGGCGAGAGCTCCGAGGGACAGGCATACAAGGTGCAGAGCTGGCAGTTCGTGCATTCGAGCGTCGCCGCGAACACCGGCACCGGGGCCTCGAAGGGCACGTGCAGGGCGCGCATCACCCGGTGCGGCTCGAGCGCGCCGCCCGCCTGATAGACCGGGCAGAGATCCGTGCAGCGCCGGCATGCATGGCAGGTGCTCTGGGCCCGGCGCAGGGCGAAGCGGTGCGGGATCCGGCGGAGCCGGACCAGGACGTGGTCCTGGGGCAGCAGGGCGAGATTGGTCGTCGTATGGGTCACCTGGCCCGCGAAGCCGTCCGCGAGGCGTCCGCGCATGGGCCCGCCCACGAGCAGGGCCGCCGGCCCTTCGAAGGCGGCTCCGCCCGCGGCCGCGATGAGCGTCTCGAAGGAGGCGCCCAGGGGTGCCCACAGGGTCTTGGGCTCGCGGACCGCCCCCGTGACGGTCACCAGGCGCCGGGTCAGGCGCTGGCCGCGATGCGCCCCCGCGACCTGGAAGAGGGTCATGGCGTTGAGGATCAGGGTCCCGGCAGGATCCGCCTCCAGCAGGGGTGTGAGGGTGAGGGCGTCGCTTGCCGGATAGATCGAGGGCAGCGCGTGGATCTGTACGTGGAACTTGGCGAAGCCGTCCGTGTTGATGGCCCGTTCGAGCGCCCGCACGGCCTCTCGGTCCGAGCGCTTGACGGCCACGGCGCCCTTCTTGGCGCCGGTAGCCTGCATGGCGAGCTTCAGGCCGAGGACGACCTCCTCGGCATGGTGGATCAGGAGCTGGGTCTCGAGGCGCACCAGGGGCTCGGCGGCCGTCCCGTTCGCCACCACCAGGTCCGCGGGCCGGGCGAGCAGCACATGAACGGGCTCTCCGGACTCCGCCTCCAGGAGGCCCGCGTCGCGGACCTTGTCCAGGAGGGCCTGGGTCACGGGCGTCATCGCGCGTTCCTCGCCCAGACCGGGCCGAGCAGCTCGGAGGTCATGCCGGCGGACTCGTAGATGCGGCGTGAGGCCATGTTGCTCACCTGGGTCGTCAGCCCGAGGCTCGTGGCGCCCGCCAGGCAAGCGGCATGCACGGCCTCCAGGAAGAGGATGCGGCCCCAGCCCTGGCCCTGCCGATCCGGGTGCACGCCCACTGCTCCGAGGTGGTAGCGATCGCCCAGGGGCTGCAGGATGCTGAAGCCGAAGAGCCGGCCGTCCTCCTCTGCCACCTTGACGAGGGAGGTGCCCTCCACGTGGACCGTCATCTCGTTCAGGCCCCGCTGGTAGGGGCGGGGGAAGGAGGCATGGTCCAGGACCACGAGCGCGGGGAGATCGGCCGAGGTGGCAGGGCGAATCAGCGGGTGGTCGGCGCCGGTCTGGATCGGGTCCATCAGGTAGTAGAGGAGGTCGTCGACCCGTTCGAAGCCATAGGGCTCGAGCAGGCGCCCCTCCGGCCCCTTGACGACGATGGCCGGCCGCGGGCCGATGACGGCCAACAGGCGCGGCATCTCGCGGTCGAGCGCCTGCACGAGGGTGGCCTCGTCCTGGCTGGCCATGTAGATGTCCACCAGGCCCGCATGCACCGGCAGGGCCACCAGGATGGCGTCGTCGCCGACGTAGGCGTGCTCGGGATGCTCCCGGGCGGTCGCCTCCATCCAACCCACGGTACGGGGGCCGATGGCTGCTCCCGCATGCGGGAAGGCGCGCCAGCGCTCGGCAAAGGTCATCGGGTTCGCCATCCGGACGTCACCACAAACTCGATCGTGTCCAGTATCCAGCGAAGGAACCCCTTTCCCTTGACCTGCGTCATGAGCACCCGTTGGATCTCGATCCCGTCCAGCCACGTGCCCCCGCACCGCGGGCACACGTCGACCGCCGCTTCCGCCAGCTGCTTGGGGCGCGCCCGCCGGAGCGCCACCTGGCAGGTCGGACACTGGGCCGCCGTTTTCACCTGGACGGCCGGGATACGCAGCTGGGCGTAATGGTTGGCGAAGTACTCCAAGGTCGGAGACTTCAGAAATGCCGCGAGCTCCCCCCGCTGGAACCAGTGCCCCATGCAGACGGGGCAACGGTCCACGGCGGTGGCCCCGAGGTAGGTGGCCTCCAGATAGGCATCCTCGCAGCGGGGGCAGTGCATACCTAGACGATCCGGAACTTGTCCTTCAAGACGCAGCGACGCAGGCGGGTGAAGTGCCGAGCGGTGGTCAGCCCTTCGCCCGTGGGGTGGGCGATGGTGAAGGAGGTCGGTCCTTCGCCGCCGAGGCCCAAGCCCGCAAAGGTCGGTCCGTTCTTGATGAAGATGGCGGTGTCCATCTCCCGGGCCATGTTGTGCATGTGGTCGACGTTCTTCGAGTGGATGGTGGCCGTGTGGCCGTAGCCGTGCTCGACCTCCTTGGCCAGCTCGATCGCCTCGGTGATGTCCCGCACCCGCACCATGGGGATGACCGGCATCAGCTGCTCGGTCCAAACCAGGGGATGGTTGCGGTTGACCTCGCAGAGGACCATGCGGCAGGTGGCGGGCGCGTCGATGCCGATCTGCTTGAGGATGACGTGCGCGTCCTTGCCGACCCAGTCCTTGTTGATGTCGCTCTCGACGCCCGGGCCGTTCTGCTTGACCAGGATGACCTTCATCAGGCGCTCGGTCTGGCTCGAGGTGAGCTCGTAGGCGCCGCAGCGCTTGAGCTCCTCCTTGAGGCGATCGGC
Organism: Stenomitos sp.; assembly: GCA_036704085.1. Taxonomy (GTDB): domain Bacteria; phylum Cyanobacteriota; class Sericytochromatia; order S15B-MN24; family UBA4093; genus DATNQJ01. The sequence continues at coordinate 3,724 of DATNQJ010000409.1, read as the reverse complement.
GATCGAGGCGACCGCGATGATCTCCTTCTCGGCGATGCAGACGATGTTGTTGTCGAGGGTCGACCCCATGTAGATGTTCTTGGCGGCCTGGGGGATGTCGGCCGTCTCGTCCACGACCGCCGGCGGGTTGCCGGGGCCCGCGCAGATGGCCTTCTTGCCCGAGTTCATGGCCGCCTTGACGACGCCGGGACCGCCCGTGACCACCAGGAGCTTGATGTCCTTGTGCTTCATGAGCGCCGAGGAGACCTCGATGGAGGGCTCGGCCACGGAGCAGACGAGGTTCTTGGGGCCGCCCACCGACTGGATGGCCTGGTTGAAGAGGCTGATGGTGAAGTTGGTGACCTTCTTGGCCTTGGGGTGCGGCCCGAAGACCACCGAGTTGCCGGCGGCGATCATGCCGATCGAGTTGCAGATGATGGTCTCCGAGGGGTTGGTGGTGGGGGCGATCGCCCCGATGACCCCCCAGGGAGCCCGCTCGACGAGCGTCATGCCGTCGTCGCCCGTCCAGACGATGGGGTCGAGGTCCTCGACGCCCGGGGTCTTGGTGGCGACCAGCCGGTTCTTGTTGAGCTTGTCCTCGTAGCGCCCGAGGCCGGTCTCGTCGACGGCCATGCGCGCGAGGGTCTCGAGGTTGGCGAGGATGGCCGCGCGCATGGCGGCGATCATCTGCTTGCGGGTCTCGAGCGTCATCTCGACCAGCTGGCGCTGGGCGACCTTGGCGGCGGCGACCGCCGAGTCGAGGTCGGGGAAGATGCCGTCGCCGCTGTTGACAGCGTAGGCCACCGGGCGGGCGCCCTCGATGCGGGCGAGCGGCTGAGGGACGCTGGGCTTGACGATGCCTTCAGCGTGCAGCCGTCCCATGACCTGGTTGACGAGCGAGTTGATCTGATCCTGATCGATGGCCATCCGTCACCACCCTACCATTCGCCGACGGCGATCGGCGTGTCCTTGGTGTACTTGGTCACGCCCTCGATGTCCCAGGTGTCGACGATGGCCATGATGGTCGCGTCGATGGGTTTGCCCTCGGTGGCGAAGGTCTGACGAGCGGAGCTGCCCGAGGCGTACAGGACGACCTCACCGACGCCCGCGCCGACCGAGTCGGCCGCGATCACGTAGCCGCCGGATTCCTTGCCCTCGAGGTTGAGCTGCCGCACCACCATGAGCTTGGTGCCGACGAGCTTGTCGTCCTTCTGGTCGGCGACCACGGTGCCGACGATCTTGCCAATGAGCATGGGTGGCTCCTCTGCGAATAAGGAACTGGATCGAATCCCCCCACCCTACCCCCCGGTGGGGCGGGTTGGGGTGGAGGGATTAAATCGCGTTCCCGATTAGTAGTTGACCTGGGCGACGGGATCCACGGAGGAGACGCGACGGCCCAGGGGCAGGACGGTGTCGACGTTGGCGTGCGGACGGGCGATGACGTGGACGGCGACCACCTCGCCGACCTTCTCGGCGGCACGGGCCCCGGCATCGGTGGCGGCCTTCACGGCGGCCACGTCGCCACGGACAATCGCGGTCACGAAGCCGCCACCGGTCTGGACCATGTTGACCAGCTCGACCTTGGCGGCCTTGACCATCGCGTCAGCGGCCTCGACCATCGCCGCGAAGCTCTTGCACTCGATCATTCCCAACGCTTCAGCCATGGGTGATTACTCTCCTCTAAAGACGGACCGGAACACCCCGGCCCTGCTTGTCCCCTACGTGTCAGCCTTACTTCTTGGCCAGCTCTTCGACGCCTGCCAGGCCCTCGAGAGCCTTGGTGGCGGCCTCAGCGGCGACCATGACGTCGGCCTCTTCGCCCGCGAGGTACACGCGACCGAAGGCGCCGGCGGCCCGGATGATGACGATGTTGATGTTCGCGGCCTTCTCGGCCTCGTTGGCGACCAGGGTCGCGTAGGCGGCCGGGTAGCACTCCATGATGAAGAGCGTCTGTCCGCCGATGAGCATCATGCCCTTGCGGCCCGAACGGTTGATGAGCATGGCCTGGTGATCGTCCACGTGGCGGATGATCTGGCTGCTGATGATCTTGGGCTTGAGGCGATCGTGCTCGGACTTGCCGATCGCGTTGAGGATGGCATCGCCCGCGGCGCGCACGTCGGCCTGCGAGTCGCTGTGCAGCTCCAGCATGCCGTACTGCCGCTCGACGATCTGCTCGGCGGGCGTGACGTTGGTGGCCTTGAGAGCAACGTCCATCAGGCGGTTGATCTCCATGCCGGGGGCGATCTCGACATAGAGAGCGGCCTGGCCCGCGACGGGCAGGTAGCCGGCGGCCGTGGACGCCGAGTAGGCGGCGAACTGCGGCTGCAGATTGTCGAGGAAGACGTAGGTACGAAGCTGGACGTTCTCCATCGTTACTCCTTCAGAGCCGCCGGCGCGAGCGCCGAAGGCCAGGCTACGGTTAGTATCCCGAGGTGTTGGACTTGCCGCCGCCGACGATGCTGACCGAGGCGGACGCCCCGATGCGGGTCGCCCCGGCCTTGATCATTTCCAGGGCGCCCTTGCGATCGCGCACCCCGCCCGAGGCCTTGACCCCGAGCTCCGGGCCGACGGTCGCGCGCATGAGGGCGATGTCGTAGGCGGTCGCCCCGCCCTTGGAGAAGCCCGTGGACGTCTTGACGAAGGTCGCCCCGGCGGACTTGGAGAGCGCGCAGGCCGTGACCTTCTCCTCGTCGGTCAACAGGCAGGTCTCGAGGATGACCTTGCTGACGAGCCCGCCGCAGGCCTCGACGACCGCGCGAATGTCGGACTCGACGAGGTCGTAGCGCTTGCTCTTGAGGGCCCCCACGTTGATCACCATGTCGATCTCGGTGGCGCCGTCGGCGATCGCCTTCTTGGTCTCGAAGGCCTTGACCTCGCTGGGCGTGGCTCCGAGCGGGAAGCCCACGACCGTGCAGACCTTGACGTCGGTGCCCTTGAGCAGCTTGGCGGCGAGCGCCACGTTCGCGGGGTTCACGCAGACGGACATGAAGTGGTGCTTGGCGGCCTCCTGGCAGAGCTTGGTGATCTCGGCCTCGGTGGCGTCCGCCTTGAGGAGGGTGTGGTCGATCATGCGGGCGAGCGCGTGGTTCTCGGCGGTCACGCCGGCCGAGCCGCCCGAGAGCTCCCCGAGGGAGGTCTCCCGCAGGCCGAGGGCCTGGAGCTTGTCGCTGAGCCCGTCGAGAGACAGGACCCGCTTGCCCTTGGCGAGGGCGGCCTTGACCACCCGGACGGCGAAGGCGTCGCTGTCCTTGGCCAAAAGCTGGTTGGCGAGCGAGCGGGGGATGCTCGGCAGGAGCACCAGGTCGGCGGCCCCCACCTCGGCTTCGAGCGAGCCCTTGAGGGAGGCCTCGCTGACGATGCGGGCCCCCTGCTCGGTGATGGAGCCAGTGGCGAGCACGGCCTCGGCCCAGCGGGGCACGGCCACGGTCAGCTCGTTGCCGCCTCGGGTGAGCGCGGCGACGGCGTCCGAGAAGGCGCGGGTGTCTTCGGTGTAGACGAGCCAGATCTGGCGAGGGGAGAGAGAAGGGGTTGCGGCCCCCGTGGTGGCCGTAACCTGGCGGGTGACTTGGTCGACGAGAGCCGTAAGGTCCATCCGTTCCTCTTCTTAGGAATTCAGCCGATAGAGTTGGGTTTCAAGGTCCTGGATCTTGGCGATCCGGCGGGCGTGACGCGGGCAGGGTTGCGTCTCGAGCCAGGTCTTGACGATCTCCTTGGCGAGCCCGATCCCGATGATGCGGGAGCCCAT
>DATNQJ010000408.1:0-9038 GCA_036704085.1 Stenomitos sp. | reverse complement strand
TCCCCGGTGTCCCTCGATCCCGCCCAGCGCCCGCCCGACTTCATCGCCCACCAGGTGGTGGACCCCAGCACGGGCCAGGTCTTCGAGAGCGGCGAGGCGATCGCCGGCGGCCGCCTCACGGTGAAACTCTTCAAGGCCGGCACCACCGAGCGCATCGGCGACGCCAAGGTCACCCTCATCGGCCCAACCCTCGCCTCGGGCACCTCCACCAGTGCGCTGGACCTCACCCTCCAGCCCCTCAAGCCCGGCAGCTACCAGGTCCGGGTCGAGGCCCCGGGCTACGCCACCATCCTGACCAACCCCGTCACGCTCGACGCCACCAACCCGACCACCGTCCAGTACGAGCTCAGCCCGAGCGCGGGCGACGTCACCGGCCGCGCCCTCGACGGCTCTGGCAACCCGTTGGTCGGCGCCTGGGTGAACGTCGACGACGCCTACGCCTTCACGGACAGCAACGGGGCCTTCCGCCTCAAGGGGGCGCCGATCGGGTCTCAGACCGTCGCCGTCGCCAAGACGGGCTTCGCCCCGGCCGCCGTGACCACGACCCTCAGCAGCGGCGAGACGTCGCTGGGCGACGTGCGCCTCACCGCTCGCGAGCGCAGCGTCTACCTCCAGAACGCGGCCCAGCCCTTCGGCGGCAGCGCCGTCGGTACCGCCCTCGGCGCCCTCACCACCGCGCTCCAGGGCGACGGGTTCACCCTCCAGACCACGGCGAACGATCCCGCCATCCGGATCATCGCGAGCCCCACCGCGAGCAGCATCGGGGACGTGGCGGCCACCGCCGAGAGCCTGCGATCCTTCGTGGCCGCCGGCGGCAAGCTCGTCCTCCTGGGCGAGTGGGGCGGCTTCGCCGACTACGATCCCGACACGCTCAACCGGCTCGCCCAGCCCTACGGGATCGCCTTCAACCCGGATCTCATCCGGCTGAGCGGGACCCATCCGAGCTGGATCCAGATCCCCGCGGTCGGCTCCGCCCTGCCGGCCCCGACCCCCGTGTCCAGCGGCATCGAGCTGTTCGAGAGCTCCTCCTTGCTCGCCCCCGCGCCGGCCGTGCCCGTCGCGAGCACGGGCTCAGGCGGCTTCCGGGTCAGCGCGCTGCTGAACGGGGACTTCGTGGTCGCCGCCGCCCGTCCCTACGGACGCGGCCTGGTCGTCGCCGTGGGCGACACCAGCGCCTGGGTCACCCCGGCCACCCAGGGCGGCGCTTCCAACCTGGACGTCTCGAGCAACCGGGCCTTCATCCTCGATCTTCTCCGCTGGTAGGCCCGCGCCGCCGGATCGGCCGCGGTGGAAAGGGCTCTTGGGCTTGACCCTGCTAAGGAGGCGCCTTTCTGGGTAAAGTGTGGGTAGTCGCACCCCCTCGCCCATGGAGGCGCCCGTGGCCTACCCATCCCCCAAGAAAGGACGACCGCTCGTCGCAAGCGGTCTCTTGGGCATGGCGCTTTTCCTCGGCGGTTGTCAGACCGTCCTGAACGCGTCTCCGAGCGCCCCCCAGGCCGCCATCGAGTCCGTGCCGGGCCAGGTCATCGTCAAGTTCCGGGCCGGCACCCCGAGCGCCGACCGCACGGCCTTGCGCGATCGCTACGGCGCCACCGGCTTTGACGGCCTGCTTCCCGACACCGAACGCTGGCATGTGACCAGCGAGGTCGACTCCCTGCGCTCCCGCCTCATCGCCGAGCCCAGCCTCGAATGGGCCGAGCCCAACTATCGGCGCGAGATCCTCGCCTACGCGGCCTCCGAGCGCGGCGACACCTCCGTCAACCAGTGGTACCTGAGCAAGGATCGCGGCATCGGCATCGACGACGCCTGGAACGCCATGGCCGGCACCGGCACGCCCGGCACGGGCGTGATGGTCGCCGTGGTGGACACGGGCGTGGACATCAACCACCCCGACCTCCAGGACCGCATCGCCCGCGACGACAACGGCGTCAAGCGCTTCATCGACGAGGTGGGTCACGACACCAGCTTCTCGACCGGCACCACGGACTACATGGGCATGGATGGCAACGGCCACGGGACCCACGTGGCGGGCCTCGTCGGCGCCACGGGAAACAACGGCCACCTCGTCGGGGTGGCCCCCGGCGTCACCATCCTGCCGGTCAAGGTCATGCGCGCCGACGGCGGCGGCGAGGACTTCTCGATCGCCAAGGGCCTCAAGGACGCCGCCGACAACGGCGCCGACGTCATCAACCTCTCGGTGGGCGGCCCCGCCCCAAGCCAGCTGTTGGCCGATGCGATCGCCTATGACCTGAACAAGGGCTCCACGGTCGTCATCGCCTCCGGCAACGGCTACGGCCCGGTCTTCTACCCGGCTGCCTACGCCGGGGTCATCTGCGTCGGTGCGACCTCGGGCGCTCCGACCGCGCCCTACACCATCCCCTCATACAGCAACCGCGGCCCCGAGCTCTCCCTGGTCTCTCCTGGTGGGGACGGCACCCACTCGTCCGCCGACCGGGGCATCTACTCGACCGTGCCGACCTACCCGACCTACATGTCCGCGAGCGGCATCGGGCCCAGCTACGGCATCCTGAGCGGCACCTCCATGGCCACCCCGATCGTCAGCGGCGTGGCGGCCCTGGTCATCGCCGACGCCAAGGCGCGCGGCCTCACGCTCACGCCCTCGCAGGTCCGCTCGCGCCTGCTCGCCACCGCCAGGCCGCTCGGCTCCCAGACCTTCTCGTCGGACTGGGGCTACGGCCTCGTCGATCCGCTCAAGGCCATCACCTGGAATGGTCCGGGAGGCACGCGATGAGCCACCCCCGACTCCGCCGCATGCTCCCGAGGCTGGTGCCCCTGGCCGCAGGATTCATCATGCTGACGGCCAGCGGATGCCCCTGGGGCCAGACTCCGGAGCCGACCGGTAGCGTGGCCCCCACCGCCGTGCCGACGGGGGCCACCGTGACCCCTTCTCCGGATACGAGCCTCAACCGCCAGGTCTTCGTCAGCGGTCCGGCCATCGTCAACGGCATGCTCACGGTCAAGGTGGTGCGCGCCGGCAGCCCGGATCGGCTCGCCGATTGCACGGTCAGCCTGTCTGGCCCCACGCCCGCATGGGGAATCACCGACTCCTCTCAGGACATGCCACTCGCTCCCCTGGAAGGCGGCAGCTACTCCCTCCAGGTCTCGGCACCGGGCTACGCCACCCGTCTGGTCGAGAGCCTGACCATCGACCCCCAGAATCCGACCTCCCTGACCGTCGAGCTCACGCCGCAAGCGGGCAAGGCCGTCGGCCGTGTCGTGGACCAGAATGGCCCGATCGCCGGAGCGCGCATCACCTCCGGTCCGTGCGTCGCCTTCACGGGCTCGGATGGCCGCTATGCCCTCGAGGGGCTGCCCGCGGGCACCAGCACCCTCGCGATCGCCAAGACCGGCTACGCCGCCACGACCACCTCGGTCACGGTGAACGGCCAGGACAGCGGCGTTCCGGACGTGACCCTCACGGGCGCCGGCCGAGTGATCGCCTTCGAGAACCCCGCCCAGACCTTCGACAGCCTGTCGGACGGCTCGACCCGTAGCGTGGCCACGGCCCTCGCGCCTTTGCGCTCGGCGCTCGGCACCGCGGGCTTCACGGTCCAGGATGACGCGACCTCGCCCGACATCCGGGTGGTGGTCTGCCCGACCTCCGACTTCGCCAGCTCGAACGTCGAGCGCCTGCGATCCTTCGTGGCCGCGGGCGGCAAGCTCGTCCTCCTGGGCGAATGGGGCGGCGCCTTGCGCTACAACCCCGAAGCCCTCAACCGGATCGCCACTCCCTTCGGCCTCGCCTTCAACGCCGACCTGGTCCGCAGCTCTCAGAACGCGGGCGAGCTGGGCTGGGTGAAGGTGCCGGCCTCCGCGGGCCCCATGCCCATCGTCGACGCCATGCCGCAGGGGATCACCCTCTTCGAGTCGGGCTCGCTCTTCGTCCTGCCGACCTCCCAGGGCATCCTCTACGCCGGCTCCGGCGGCTACCGGATTGCCGCTGTGGGCTCCGGCGGCCCCTGCATGGCGGCGGCCCGGAGCTATGGCTCGGGCATGGTGGTAGGCGTCGGGGATACGTCGGCCTGGACAGCGGGCTCCATCACCGGAAACCAGCCTGTGAACGGCAATTTGGGCGAGACGAACAACCGCGAATTTATGCTAAACTTGTTCCGTTGGTAAAAGGCCGTGAGTGAAGAACTCAGGGCTCTGGAGGTCGCCGGGAAGTTGCTCTGCCCCAACTGTCAGACGGAGAACAACGCCGAGAATCGCTTCTGTTGCGACTGCGGCAAGGCTCTGCGGGCGTCCGTCACCGCTACCACGGTCAGCACGCACGTGACCCAACCGGCCGGTTCCGTCGGCTCGAGCGGCCTGTTGGCCCCGTCGACCCTCCTGCAGGATCGCTACCGCATCACCCAGCTGGTGGGACAGGGCGGCATGGGCGCGGTCTACCTCGCCAACGACACCCGCTTCTCGAGCAAGGTCTGCGTGGTCAAGGAGATGCTCGACCACTTCTCGGACCCCGAGCAGCGCGAGACCGCCATGCAGAACTTCTACCGCGAGGCGGATCTGCTCGCCAACCTCAAGCACAACTCCATCCCCGAGGTGTTCGATCGCTTCACCGAGGCCAACCGCCACTACATCGTGATGGAGTACATCAACGGCACGGACCTCGAGGGCCGGATCAACGAGCAGGGCAACACGCCCTTCGACGAGAAGAGCGTGATCGGCTGGGCCATCCAGGTCTGCGACGTGCTGAGCTACCTGCACCACCAGAAGCCGCCCATCATCTTCCGGGACATGAAGCCCGCGAACCTGATGCTGACCGACTTCGGCAAGATCTACCTGGTGGACTTCGGCATCGCCCGCTTCTTCAACCCCACGGCCCGCGGGACCATGATCGGCACCCAGGGCTACGCGCCGCCCGAGCAGTACCGTGGCCAGGTCGAGCCGCGCACGGACCTCTACGCGCTGGGCGCGACCATGCACTACATGCTCACGGGCCGCGACCCGCAGAATGAGCCGCCTTTCTCCTTTCCGCCCGTTCGCCAGCTCAACCCCGACGTCTCCGAGGAGACCGAGACCCTGGTGATGCGGGCCCTGGACCCGGACATCGAGAAGCGCTACGCCTCGGCCGACGACATGATCGTCGAGCTCATCCGCATCGGCGGCCAGGCCACCAACGCGGTGCGCAACTGCCCGCACTGCGGCGAGCCGATCTCCAAGTCGCGTCAGTTCTGCCCGCACTGCCGCAACTACATCGCCGCCCACCACGCCTCGACCAGCGCGCAGATCTACCGCGCGGCCACGGCCTCGCTGACTCCGCCCAAGGCGACCGGCAAGACCACGCCCCCGCCGAGCCGCAAGGTCCTCATCGTCGCCGCCGCGGTCGTCGCGGCCCTCATCGTGGCCCTGGGCGCGTGGTGGGTCATCGCGCACCCGCAGGCTCCGTCGCATGCGGCGGCCGTCACGGGCACCCGAGAGTAGGAAGGAGGCTCCGGCATGACCACGTCGCGTCTAGACCGCGGCTCCGAGATCGGGCCCCTCGCGCCCGTCGCCCCGGAGACCTTGCTTGCGGGTCGCTACCGCATCGAGCGCTTCCTCGAGTACAAGAACCACTCGAACCTCTACCGGGCGATCGACCAGGCGACCAACCTGACGGTCATCGTCAAGGAAAAAGAGGACCAGGCCACCACGAGCGCCATGCCGGACAGCGAGTGGGCGGAGAAGGCCTACGACAACCCCTGGCAGAACGAGTTCCTCATCCTGCGCTCGGTCAGCTACCCCACGGTGGTCAAGGCGCTCGACGTCTTCAAGGATGGCGATCGCGCCTACCTGGTCATCGAGCAGTTGGAAGGCCGCGACCTCGCCTATGTGCTGCGCAGCGGCACGGAGATCAGCGTCCAGCAGTCCCTGGACTGGATGATCCAGCTCTGCCAGTCCATCGGGCAGCTGCACCGCCGTCAGCTGGTGCACCTGGACCTGCAGCCCCGCTACATCGTCGTCACCCCCGACGGCCAGCGGGTTCGCCTCACGGGCTTCCACCGCGCCCTGATCCTGCCCTCGGTCACCACGCCGGATGCCACTCCGGGCTACAGCCCGCCCGAGCAGTTCGGCTACCTGGGCGGCCGGGTCGACGAGCGATCGGACATCTACGCGCTGGGTGCCATCTGGCATCACCTGCTCACCGGCAACAGCCCCGAGAACTACTGGGCCAACGAGAACGAGCGCTTCAACTTCCCGGACGTGAGCGCCTTCCTGCCGTCGATCCACCCGCAGATCGAGCGGATCGTCCGCCGCATGCTGGCGACCGATCCCGATGATCGCTACTCCACCATCCAGGAGCTCAAGGCTCACCTCCTGGCCCTCATCAACAACCCGCAGCGCTGGGTGGGCCACTGCTCGGACGTGGGCCTTTGCCGCCAGGGCAACGAGGACAGCCTCGCGGTCTTCGACCTCAACTTCACCACCCAGTCCAACCAGTCGGGGCTCGGCCTGTACGTGGTCGCCGACGGCATGGGCGGCGTGAACGCCGGCGAGATCGCCAGCGCCCTGGCCGTGGACACGGTGACCTCGCACATCCAGCAGGCGCTCGCGAACCTGAGCGAAGGGGTGGACGACCCCGCGGGCGAGATCCGCTCGGCCCTGCAGCAGGCCATCAAGAACGCCAACCAGCGCATCTACGAGACGGGCCGCTACAACGCCGACCTCTCGGGGATGGGCACCACGGTGACGGCCGGCCTCATCTTCGGCCAGAACGTGTTCATCGGGCATGTCGGCGACAGCCGCGCCTACCTCATCAACCGCGAGGGAATCGAGAAGGTCTCGCGCGACCACAGCCTGGTCGGGCGCCTGGTCGAGATCGGCCAGATCACGCTCGAGGAGGCGGCGGTCCATCCCCAGCGCAACCTCATCTACCGCTCGCTCGGGACCTACCCGAACGTCGAGGTGGACCTCTACCAGCGTCCGATGAAGATCGGCGACTGGCTGCTCCTGTGCAGCGACGGCCTGACGGGCCATGTCGCGGACGAGGAACTGCAGGAAGTGGTCATCAACACGGGTGACCCCAACCTAGCGGCCCGGAAGCTCGTCAACCTTGCGAACCAACGGGGTGGCGAGGACAACATCACGGTCGTACTCGTCAATCTCGCCGAGTACATGTAAGCGCACCCCCACGACCTGAGGAGGATATCCCGCGATGAGCGACACTACCAGCACCCAGACGGCCAAGATCGTGATCACCCGCGGCGGCACCGTGGGCAAGGAGTTTGCCCTCGAATCCTCGGGCGAGACGCTGATCGGCCGCTGGGATCCGGATGGCGGCGCCTTCCCCGAGGTGGACCTGACCTCGGACGACAACGAGGCCAAGATCTCGCGCAAGCACGCTCGGATCTACATCGAGAACGGCGAGTTCTTCCTCGAGGATCTCGGCAGCCTCAACGGCACCTACGTGAACCGTGGGCCCCGCCTCTTGCCGGGCAGCCCCCAGGCCCTCAAGGACGGCGACGAGATCGTCATGGGCAAGACCTTCTTCAAGTTCCAGATCGCCTAACCAACGGAAAGGGAGACCAATGATCGTCTGCGCTTCTTGCAACCACGAAAACGAAGCCGGGGTCCAGTTCTGCGATGAGTGCGGCTCCAAGCTCGCCGTCACCGCGACCATTCCGGTGGCCGCTCCGGTCACGGCTGGCACTGCCGGCGGGCCCTCGCCCATCGTGAGCGAGCCCGCGAGCTACGCGGCCAAGATCGTGATCACCCGCGGCGGCACCGTAGGCAAGGAGTTTGCCCTGGAGGGCTCCAGCGAGACGCACATCGGTCGCTGGGATCCGGATGGCGGCGCCTTCCCCGAGGTGGACCTGACCTCGGATGACGACGAGGCCAAGATCTCGCGCAAGCACGCCCGCGTGTTCATCGAGGGCGGGGAGTACTACCTCGAGGATCTCGGTAGCCTCAACGGCACCTACGTGAACCGTGGGCCCCGCCTGCTGCCTGGCAGCCCCCAGATCCTCAAGGACGGCGACGAGATCGTCATGGGCAAGACCTTCTTCAAGTTCCTGAAGGCCTAACCCCTACCCCCTGAAAAGCGGGACGGGCGCCAGTACGGCGCCCGTCCCGCTTTTTTGCCAAAGCTTCAACCGGGGTTAAGAACGTCAGCTCGCTCGAGGGGCGATAATCCCTCCAAGAGGTATCCCATGATCGCAGCCGTTCGCACACCCCCCATCCAACCCGTGAAGCGCCTTTCGCAGGCGCCCCAGCCCGCGCCCAAGGCGCCCGTCACGGCTGGCGGCGGCATGGAGGTCAACCAGAACGGCGACATCGTGGTCAAACAGAACGTGCTGGGCTTCATCCCGGTGCGCGCCACCCTGGGGATGGAGGATATCCTCGGAGGCAAGTACGGACGCGACTTCCGGCTGGACTTCACCGATGCCGATCATGCCCGCCTGAAGGGCGATGCGCACTACGGCATCATCAGCAAGTCGGTGGACACCCCGATCGATCTTCATTCGGGCGGCGCCGTGACCTTCCTGAGCGTTCATGTGAACGACGACCGGACCATGCAGGTCCAGGGCGAGATCAACCTCTTCGGCTGGAAGCTCCCCCTTTCCATCAACACCCTTCCGACCAAGGTGAGCCCCGGGGTGTTCGACTTCACCTTCAACAGCTTCCAGATCGGCTCGAAGGGCACGAGCCTGCCCGTCGCCTTTGCCGCCTGGACGCTCTCGCTGTTCGTGAACCTCTTCAGTCAATTCGATGGCATCAAGGCCCTCGACTTCCGGCGCTTGCAGGTCGATTTCCGGCGCCTCAATGGGGTCACGCTGCAACAGCCCGCCCCACAACCTCAGCCGCAGTCCTCCTTCGAGCGGACGGCGTGATCTTTCGCGACACCACCGCCGAGATCAACGCCCAGCTCCCGCTTAGAAGCCAGCCCTACGCCCTGTTTCTCTCGGGAGGCGGGGCGGACATCGCCGTGTCGGGGGGCAGCGCTGGATGGTGGCCGTCTGCTGGAACTACGACGAGGCGGAGAGCTACGTCTCGCAGGTGGCCTTCAGCTGGTACACCGAAGCCGCGGAGCTCGCCAT
>DATNQJ010000407.1:0-4130 GCA_036704085.1 Stenomitos sp. | reverse complement strand
CGAGCGGCACGGCGGACAGATCCCGGGCACCATGGACGAGCTGGTGGCCCTGCCCGGGGTGGGCCGCAAGACCGCCAACGTGGTCCTGAGCATCGCCCACGACGTCCCCGCCATCGCCGTGGACACCCACGTCTTCCGGGTCTCGAACCGGCTCGGCCTCTCGAATGGCGCCACCCCCGAGGCCGTCGAGCAGGACCTCATGAAGGTCATTCCGCGCTCGGATTGGGCCACGGCCCACCACTGGCTCATCCTGCACGGACGCTACACCTGCATCGCCCGCCGTCCCAAGTGCGAGAGCTGCAAGCTCGCTCCGGATTGCCCCGCCTTCCAGAGCGGAAAGGAGCCCGAGGGCTCGCTCACCAAGGCCCCGCTCCGAAAATCCCGCCCGCGCGTCCGTCACTAGGACTTCGAGCCGTACCTGGATCACCGCACCGAAGGCTAGATTCCTCTATCCTGGGGTATGGGAGTCTGGTATCATTGGTTATCCCCTGATAAAGGGACCATCCATAAGGAGGAAGCCCGGCGGATGCTGCACCATCGTAGGATTTGGCTCGGAGTTGCGCTGTCTCTCGGGCTGACTGGCTGTTCATTCTTCCAAACTGGCGTCAAGTTCACCGATCGGCCGAGCATGAACGCATACGTCAGCTTGCCCGCCGATGACTCGGTGGCGATCGTGGGCCTGACCGACAAGAAGCCCATGACCACCATCAGTGTCGGGCACAACCCGGTGAACCTCGCGATCAACTCGCGGGCCAACCTCGAGTACCTCTACACCGCCAACCAGAACGACGGGACCGTCTCCTTCGTCAACCTGCGCAGCGGATCGGTCGAGCAGCCGGTTCAGGCCGGCGCACAGCCCTGGGGCATCGACGTGACGCCCTACCTGAAGCTGACGACCAACGATCAGAATCCGCGCCAGTACATCGTGGTGGCCAACACCGGCGACAACACGATCACCTACATCGACCCCACCAGCCGCTCGACCAGCATCAAGCAGGTGGCGGGCTTCCACCCGCACGGCGTCGTGGCGAGCCCCAAGGCGCTCGATACCTACATCCTCTCGGATTCGGGGCCCAACTGCCAGGTTCTGCACATCAATGCGGACGGCACCACCGGCCAGCCGACGACCATCACGGGCTCGGTCAAGCTGTGGAAGGGCGCCATCACCCCGGACGGCAAGACGCTCTACATCACCGACCAGGGGACCACGAACCTCTACAAGGTCGACATCTCGAACGGCTTCAACGTCCTGAACCCCATCCCCCTGAGCGGCATGGGCTACGACATCGCCATCACTCCCGACGGCAAGACGGCCTACGTCTCGATCCCGGCCGGAACCTCGACGAACCAGCAGGGCGTCATCGACGTCATCGATCTGACGACCGGCAGCAAGACGAGCACCAAGCCCGTCAACCAACGAGTGACCGAAGCCAACCGTCCTCAGGCCCTGGCGGTCAATGCCGCCACCACCGAGCTGTGGGTCGCCCTGCAGAATCGGCTCGGCTACTACGGATTGACTGCCTCGTCCGGCGCCATGGAGGACGACCTCCGCATCGCGCCGTACACCGCGACTCCTGGCCAGGCGCCACCCATCAGCGACATCGTGCTGGGCGCCGGGATCCAGTAACTCAATGGAGCATCTACTAAAACCAGGCATGGGAAGCCGTGGCCGCCGTGGCGGCTTGGTGGAACAGTTTTAGTAGACGCTCCACACTAGGTAGGAGACTCTCTTGGCAACTAAGGTCGGTGTCGTCAGCCTCGGCTGTTCGAAGAACACGGTGGATACGGAGAACATGCTGGGCCTCCTGGCCCAGGATGGCTATCAGGTCGTCTCGGACGAGACCGAGGCCGACATCCTGCTCCTCAACACCTGCTCGTTCATCGAGGATTCGCAGCGGGAATCCATCCGCACCATCCTGGATCTCGGCACGCTCAACAAGAAGCTCATCGTGACGGGCTGCCTCGCGCAGCGCGCCAAGCACGAGCTGGTCGAGGAGATGCCCGAGATCACCGCCGCCATCGGGACCTCCGAGTTCCACAAGATCGTGGACGTGGTCAAGCGGGTGGAGGCCGGGGAACGCTTCACCGAGGTGCAGGACAAGGCCGCCGCGCCCGTCCAGACCCTCCTGCCGCGCCTCTTGACCTCCATCGGCCCCTCGAGCTACCTCAAGGTCTCCGAGGGCTGCGATCACGCCTGCAGCTTCTGCATCATCCCGCTGCTGCGCGGCCGCTACGCCTCGCGTCCCATGGAGAACATCCTGGAAGAGGCCCGCATGCTCGTTCGCGGCGGCGTCAAGGAGCTCGTGCTCATCGCCGAGGACACCACCCGCTACGGGCACGAGATGGGCGGGCAGTTCCTGCTGCCCCGCCTCCTGGAACAGCTCAACGAGATCGAGGATCTCACCTGGATCCGCGTCCTCTACGCCTACCCCAACTACATGACCAACGACCTGCTCGAGACCATGAGCCGGCTCGACAAGGTCGTGCCGTACCTCGACATGCCGTTGCAGCACACGCATCCCGAAATGCTCAAGGCCATGCTGCGGCCCCGCCACGAGCCGGTCGATCAGTTGGTCGCCCGCATGCGGGACAAGCTGCCCAACCTGGTCCTCCGCACCACCTTCATCACGGGCTTCCCCGGCGAGACCGAGGCGCACCACGAGCACATGCTCGAGTTCGTGCGCACCCAGCGCCTGGACCGGGTGGGGGCCTTCGCCTACTCCCCGCAGGAAGGCACCCGCGGCTTCAAGATGGAGCAGGAAATGGGCATCCCCGAGGAGATCAAGCAGGCGCGCCGTGAGGCCGTCATGCGCGAGCAGCAGGCCGTGACCCTCAGCATCCACCAGTCGCTGGTGGGCCAGGTCATCCCGATGCTCGTCGAGGGCGTCGACACGGCCTCGGGTCGCCTCGTGGGCCGCACCCACCGGGACGCGCCCGAGATCGACGGCACCACCTTCGCCACCACCACCTTCCCGGCGTTCGCGGGCGACCTCGTCAACGTCCGGATCACCGAGGCCGAGCCCTACGACCTGCATGGCGAGGTCGTGTGGGACGGCGTGGGCCAGTGAACCTCCCGAACCTCATCACCCTGATCCGGCTGGGCGTCGTGCCCGGCCTGGTCTACTTCCTGGAAGTCAAGGGCGGCAACGGGATCGCGCTGATCCTGTTCCTGGCCGCCTCCTTGACCGATTGGGTGGACGGCTACCTCGCGCGCAAGCTGAAGCAGACGACCGCGTTGGGCGCCCTCCTGGATCCCCTCGTCGACAAGGTGCTCGTCACCGCCGCCGTCGTGGGGTTGGTGGCCCAGGGCGTGGTGCCCGCGTGGTCGGTGACCCTGGTGCTCACCCGCGAGTTCCTGATCACGGGACTGCGCACGGCGGCCATGAGCGCCAACATCGTGTTGGCGGCGAGCTGGACCGGCAAGACCAAGACCGTGCTCCAGATGCTCGCCATCTCGCTGTTGCTGGCGAACATCCAGCCGTACGGCACCTACGCCTGGTGGGCCGCCATCGTGCTGACCGCCTACTCCGGGATCGAGTACCTCTGGCAGACGCGTCGCCTCTGGGTGTAGGATGGAGAGGCCGCTTCCCTTCGCGCCCGCGGCCCACCAAGAGGAACGCCCGATGGTCCATCTCGCGATCGATGCCGATACCAACCTCGTCATACTCGACCACCCCCTCGTCCACCATGCGCTGGCCGAGCTGCGCCACAAGGACACGCCGACGGCCAAGTTCCGCCAGCGCGCCCGGGAGCTCGCCAAGTACCTCGTGCTCGAGGCCACGCGCGACCTCAAGACCGACCCCATCGAGGTCCCGACGCCGCTCGGCGTGATGGCCCCCGGCCGCACCCTCGGCAACCGCCCCATCGTGATCGCGCCCATCCTGCGCGCGGGCCTCGCGATGGTCGAGCCCGCCATGGAGCTGTTGCCCGAGGCCGAGGTGCGTCACATCGGCCTCTACCGCAACGAGTCGACCCTCCAGCCGGTCGAGTACTACGTGAAGCTCCCCGAGCAGTATCCGGCGGAGACGACGGTGCTCATCATCGACCCGATGCTCGCCACCGGCGGCTCGGCCGTCTCGACCATCGATCTCTTCAAGCGCCGGGGCGTCTCCCGCATCAAGTTCCTGTGC
>DATNQJ010000406.1:0-2229 GCA_036704085.1 Stenomitos sp. | reverse complement strand
GGCGATCGCCCAGGCCGATCCCGGCGAGGTCTTCCTGCTGTTGGGCGTGACGGGCAGCGGCAAGACGGAGGTGTACCTGCAGGCGATCGCTTCCACGCTCGCGCGGGGCGAGCAGGCCCTGGTGCTGGTGCCCGAGATCGCGCTCACCCCCCAGACCGTGGCCCGCTTCCGCGCGCGCTTCGGGGACCAGATCGCGGTCCTGCACAGTGCGCTCGGCGACGGCGAGCGTTACGACGAGTGGCAGCGTCTGAGAAGCGGCGAGGCCCGGGTGGGGATCGGGGCGCGTTCGGCCATCTTCGCGCCCGTCGCTCGGTTGGGGCTCGTCATCATCGACGAGGAGCACGAGAGCTCCTACAAGCAGGACGTGGCGCCCCGCTACCACGCCCGCACGGTCGCCCTGCAGCGGGCGGCCTTCGAGGGGGCGCGAGTCGTCCTGGGCAGCGCCACGCCATCGGTCGAAACCTATCACCGGGCCCAGGAGGGCGAGTACAAGCTCCTGACGCTCTCTCGGCGCATCCACGATCGCGCCCTCCCACCGGTCGAGGTGGTCGACATGCGCACCGAGCTCGAAGCGGGCCACCGCTCGATCTTCAGCCGCAAGCTGGGCGAGGAGCTCAAGGCCTGCCTGGAGCGCGGCGAGCAGGCGATCCTGCTCATCAACCGGAGGGGCTACGCGACCTTCGTGCTCTGCCGCAGCTGCGGAGAGCCCGTGCGCTGCCCGAACTGCTCGGTGTCCTTGACCTACCACCGCGCGGGGGAGGCCCTCCGCTGCCACTACTGCGACTACCGGGAGGAGCCGCCGAAGTGCTGCCCGTCCTGTCGGAGCCCCTACATCAAGCACTTCGGGGCGGGGACGCAGCAGGTCCTCGAGGCGGCCACGGAGCTGCTGCCCGAGGCCCGGATCCTGAGGCTCGACAAGGACACGACGACCCGCAAGGGCTCGCACCAGCAGATCCTCGACACGTTCGCCAAGGGGGAGGCCGACGTCCTGATCGGCACGCAGATGGTCGCCAAGGGCCTGGATCTGCCGCGAGTGTCCTTGGTGGGGATCATGGCGGCCGACTCGTCCTTGAACCTGCCGGATTTCCGGGCAGGTGAGCGGACCTTCCAGCTGTTGACCCAGGTGGCCGGGCGTGCCGGACGCGGGGAGCTGCCCGGACGCGTGGTACTCCAGACCTACGCGCCCGATCACGCGAGCGTGCGCTTCGCGCAGGCCCACGACTTCGAGTCCTTTTTTACCTTCGAGATCCGGGAGCGCGAGGACTTGCGATACCCGCCCTTCCAGCACTTGATCAACGTGGTGGTGAGCGCGGAGGTCCAGGAGGCCGCTTGGAAGGTGGCCTCCATCCTGGCGACGCGCCTGGATGCCTTTCCCGAGGTCCTGGCCCTCGGGCCCGCCGAGGCGGTCCTCGCACAGCTGCGCGGCCGCTACCGGGTCCAGGTCCTGATCAAGGCAGGGGACCTGAACCAGGCGCGCCGCGCCTTGCGGGAGGCCGTCCGCCAGACCGAGCGCCCTCAGGGCGTACGGATGGCCATCGACGTCGAGCCCGCTTCCTTGCTGTAGAGAAGCGAAAGGCCCGAGGCATTGCCTCGGGCCTCCGGCGATCCCTACATCGTCGTAGGAACGTTGGAGTTGATGACGATGCTCGCCTGGGGCAGAGCGTTCGCGCCGTTCACCGTCTTGGGCAGCACGATGGTGAGCAGCCCGTTGACGAAGTTGGCCTGGATCTGGCCGGGCAGCACGCCCGTCGGCAGCGGGAGCATCCGACGCAGGGTGCCGAAACGGCCCTCGGCGAAGTGGTAGTTCACCGTGATGGTGCCGTTGCTCCAGGTCGGGCGACGGAAGGCGTTCAGCACGAGGCTGGAGCCGTGGATCTGGAGGTTAACGTCCTTGAGGTCGACCCCGGGCAGCTCCACCACGAGCAGGTAGGCATCGGGGGTCTCGGCCGAGTTCACGGCCGGCACCATGAAGGTGTCACCACCCATGGTGGGCATGTTCTCCATCGGCCGCATGGTCTCGGTGGGCCGGAAGTAGGGCATGCCAGCCTCGAACTGACGGCCGTAGCCGAACTCCTGCGGACGGATCTCGGTCGAGCCGTAGGGCCGGCCGAGCTCGAACGAGCGGGTGGTATCGTAGCCGTAGGGACGGCCATACTCGAACGAGCGGTTGAAGTCGTAGCCGTAGGGACGGCCGTACTCGAACGAGCGGTTGAAGTCGTAGCCGTAGGG
>DATNQJ010000405.1:0-5774 GCA_036704085.1 Stenomitos sp. | reverse complement strand
CGGTACGGACCGATCTATCGGACCGACCGGCAGGGAGCCATCACGCTGCACAGCGACGGGCGGACATGGACCGTCCGAACGGTGCGCAGCGCGCCCCCAGCGGATGCTTTCGGAAATCTGCTCAGAAACCTAACGGATCCGCAACATGGCTGAATCCGAGACCGAACGCGGCCCGGGAATACTGTAAGTACAAGGAAGAGAGACATCGATGGGCACAAGGAGGTGGCACGATGTACAGCGTGGACTTTGTTACCCCGAGCATGATGCTGCAATTCGGGATCCTCTGCATGATCACCATTTACCTCTTGACGCTCCAACTGACATGCCAGGAACAGACTCCCTAGTCCTCTCTACCTCCCCACGAGGGGTCAGCAAAAGGTCCCTGGCATGCGCCAGGGACCTTCGACGTTCCGGAATCGGCCGCCTAGTCCGCGGGCACTACGGGCTCCTCGATGACGTCGATTTCCAGATTCTCCATCTTGCGGTAGCAGGTCTCGAAGACATCCAGGATCAGGTCGGAGCGGCGATCGCCGGCTTGGTCGGTATTCTTGAGATCCCAGACCAGGCGCGTCAGCTCCAGAGCCAGCTTCATGCGGTCTTCACGGGTAAGCAAGGCATGCCCCTCCCTGTACTCGGATGGTTGCGAACCCATCGATTATGCTGGCTCGACGGGGGAGGAGCTTTTGTCCGAAAGGGAGAATTTACTTGGGTTCGCTGGTCGAAAATCCCTCCTGCTCCAGGCGCTTGCGGTTGAACTCGACCGCATGCTGGCCCCAGAAGGGTCCGTAGAACCACAGGTGGGTCAGCGGAATCGCCGCGATGGCCGCCACCCCTCCGGAGAAGAAGGTCGCGGTGGTGGCGGGAGCCTCGATGGTGCTGCGCTGGTAGAGGTAGATACCGGCTCCGAGCAGGGCGAGATCCATCAAGGTCTGAGTCACGGCCGAGAACTTCAGGCCCGGTGCCGGATCCCACGTGAGGCGCGTCGTCCCCACGTAGTTTGCCGCCCCGATCGAGTAGAAGGGCACCAGGCCGATCGAATAGGCCGTGAAGGGGTCCTTTAGCTCGATTGGCAGGTTGGTCGTCCGCATGACGTAGATCGGCTGCTGGGCCAGGGCCGGTGAGCCACAGGCCAGAAGCATCAAACTGGAAAGCGCTAGTACATGTCGGCGCATGGGGCCTCCTCCGATCGATTCAGGGTCTGATTGCCTGATTATAGCCAGATTGCCGACTTCCGGCAGGAAGTTTGGAGGAGAACCGACTGGTGAGATGGCGGAAGTCCCTGGCCCCCTGGGAAAGGTAGCATGCAACAAGTCCACGGAGCGGCATGAGCCGCTCCGTGGACTTGTTGGGTCGTTTCGTACCGAACCGGCGCTTACGTGGCTACTTGTCGATCGCCTGGTATTCCGTGATGTGGGCCTTGAACTCCGCCTCGTCCATGGTTTCCCGCTGGCCCCAGGGATTGGTGTAGTGGACCTTGCCGTCCGCGATCTGGTCGACCTGGACGAAGTGGCCGCCCCCCTCCCACGTCATGCTGACCGGAACGGGCTCGCCGCCCTTGGCGACCGTCTCCTTGAGCTTCTCCCACTGGGAGTCGCGGTTCCAGGCCATGAACATGTGGTTGTCGTAATTCTGGCCCGTGAGCGCCGTGTCGATCTTGGCCTCCTGGACGCCGAACATCCCGGCGAAAATTGGCTTGTTGATGAGGACATTCTTGTCCTCGGAGTTGTCATAGCTGAAGCCCGGGATCATCTCCGAGAGCTGCATCACCGCTGGCTGGAAGAGGCGGCTCGGCAGGCTGCGGCCCCCGTCCTTCTCGAAGGCCCAGTCGCTCGGGCGCTTGAGGGTCGATCCGCCCGCGGTCTCCACCTTGCCCTTGGGATCCGCAAGGCCCGCCACCAGTCGCACGTACTCGGCGGGGTTCTTGCGCGCCAGCAGGATCTGCGCGGTGGTCGCCCCGCACGTATTCATGCTGTGCTGCGCGATGCGCACGGGGTTCTCGACCTCGCCGATCACCTGGGCGATCAGGGCCTTGCGATCGATGCCCTCGGCGAGCGGCTGGGTCGTCATGGCGCTCAACTGGCTGAGGAGGTTCTGCCCGCCGACGAGGGCCTTCTTGTCCGTGAGGGCGCCGGAGAGCAGCATGGCCTGCATCTGACGCCGGGCCATGGGCTCGCCCTCGACCTGACCGAGGATCGCCTGGTACTTGCCCTGGTCCTCGGACGGGAGCTTGGCGAGCGCCGCCTGCTCGGCCTTGAGGTTGGCCTGGGTCTCCTGGGCGGCCTGGCTTTCATCCGTATAGCTGTAATCGTTGACGTCCGACGGGTCGTCCACGACCTCGCGCGACTTGAAGTCCTCGAAGGACACGCCGAACGCTAGGTTGCCGCCCTTGTGGTAAAGATCCGTGCCGACGTCGGAGGCCTTGCCCGTGACGCTCTTCCAGAGATCGCCCAGGCTCGAGACGGCGGACGAAACGGCACCCGTGACCTTCCCCCAGAGGCTGGCGAAGAAGCCTTTCTGCTCGGTCTTCGGTTCGGCCTTGGGCTCGGCCTGAGCCTTGGCGGAGGCCTGCGACTGCGGCGGCTCACCCGCGCCTGCGGCGGCCTGCGCCTTCTTGACCACCTCCGAGAGCTCGGGGCCTTGCGATCGCTCCTTCGTGCGTATCGCCGCGGCATCCTGCGGCAGGGACTGCTGAGGGGCCTGGGGTGCCACGGGCACGGGCCCCGTGGGGGCGGTCGGCGCCTTGGGAGTCGGAGTCAGCGGGCTCTTCTGGTCATCGATGCGCGGCATGGGCGGCCCTTTCTGCGAGCGGGCGACGGCTAGGATTCATAGCAAATGTTATGGCTCTTATACCCATTTTCCGCTTGGTTGGTTGGAGACTTGCGTCCAACCCGCCCCGAAGGCCTCGACCAGGCGCCGCCCGCTTGCGCCCCGCTTACCGCGCGAGGGCTCGCGGGGCGATCGGCTCGAAATTCGAAGGATTGACGACGAAGGATTTGTGGAACAAGAATGGCTAATCCATCTGTTAAGCGTTCGTCATCTTCATCCGTTGCGAGAGGTAAACCGAGGATGTTTTACCAACCCACCACGCTGCAAGAAGCGCTGGAATTGAAGGCCAAGCTGGGCGCATCGGCCCGTTTCCTGGCAGGCGGCACCGACCTGGTGGTCGGCATGCAAAAGCGTCGCCTGACTCTCGATGAGGTCATCGACCTCAGTCGCCTGAACGATCTTTGCTTTATCCACGACGACGGTCGCTCGATGACGCTCGGCGCCGGCTGCACCCATGCCATGGTCGAATCGTGCCGGGTGGCGGCGTTGGCAGACTCCGCGCGGCAGGTGGGCGGGCCCCAGATCCGCAACCGCGGGACCATCGGGGGCCAACTGGGCACCGCGAGCCCCGCGGGCGACGTGTCGGTGGGCCTCCTGGCCCTCGAGGCGGAAGTGGAGCTGGTATCGGTGCGCGGCACGCGCGTCGTGCCCCTGCAGGACTTCTTCGTGGGGGTGGGCAAGACGGTCCTTGCGCCGGACGAGCTCATCTCGGCGGTGCGGTTCGACCACCCGGCCTCGAGCGCCTTCTACAAGATCGGCAAGCGCAACTCGGTCGCCATCTCGATTGTCATGTGCGCGGTCGCCCTCGGCCAGGACGGCTCGCCCCGCATCGCCCTGGGCTCGGTCGCTCCCACCCCGCTGCGCCTGTTCAAGACCGAAGCGTTCCTCAAGGCCGAGGGTCTCAGCCCCGCGAGCATCGAAGAGGCCGGGCGGCTCGCCCGTGAGGAAGTCAACCCGATCACCGATCACCGCGCCGGCGCCGATTACCGCCGGGACGTCTCGGGCGTGCTCGTCTCGCGCCTGCTCAGCGACCTGAAGACCGGAGGCCCCCATGCTCACGCATCCTGATCACAGCTCGACGCAGGGCGCCACCTGGCCCCTCACCTTCACCCTCAACGGCCGACCGGTCGAGACCCAGTGCCGCCCCACGGACACGCTCCTGGACATCCTGCGCCTCAACCTCGGGCACACGGGCACCAAGGGCGCCTGCCTCGAAGGGGAGTGCGGCTCGTGCACGGTGCTCCTCGACGGGGTGCCCATGAACTCGTGCCTCATCCTCGCGCCGCAGGCCGCGGGGCATGACGTGGTGACGGTCGAGGGCCTCGCGAAGGAAGAGCAACTCGACACGGTCCAGCAGGCTTTCCTCGACTGTGGGGCCGTGCAGTGCGGCTACTGCACGCCGGGCCTCCTCGTGGCGGCCAAGGCGTTCATCCAGAAATGCGACCACGTGCCCACCGACGACGAGATTCGCCGCGGCATGGAGGGCAACATCTGCCGCTGCACCGGTTACATGAAGGTCATCGACGCCGTGATCCAGGCGGCGAAGGAGGAACTTGCCTAATGACCGAGAACATTCAAGGGGCGGTCGGCAAGAGCATCCGCCGCAACGACGCGCGCGGCAAGGTCACGGGCGAGACGAAGTACGGCGGCGATCTGGCGGGCCCCGAGGCGCTCGTCGCCAAGGTGCTGCGCAGCGCCCATCCCCACGCCGAGATCCTCGGCATCGACGCCTCGGCGGCCCTGGCACTGCCCGGGGTGGTCGCGGTCTACACCCATCGGGACGTGCCCGGCACCAACAAACACGGGCTGATCCGCCGGGACCAGGAGGTGCTCGCGACCCGCGTCGTGCGCTACTCGGGCGATGCGGTGGCGCTGGTCGTCGCCGAGGACCGGCACCTGGCCGAAGAGGCCTGCAGGCTGATCAAGGTCGACTACCAGGTGCTGCCCGGCGTCTACGATCTCGATGAAGCACTCGCTCCCGGGGCTCCGCGCATCCACCCGGAAGGCAACCTGCTCGGTCGCAAGCCCATCGTCAAGGGCAACGCCGAGGCGGCCCTCGCCGAGGCCGACGTGGTGGTGGAAGGCACCTTCCTGACCCAGACGGTCGATCACGCCTTCCTGGACGTCGAGGCCGGCATGGCCGAGATGGACGGCGAGATGCTCGTCATCCACGCCTCGGGGCAGTGGGTCCACGAAGAGGCCCGCCTCGTCGCCCTGGCCCTCGGCTTGCCGAAGGAACACCTGCGGATCGTGCAGCCCGCCACCGGCGGAGCGTTCGGCGGCCGCGAGGACATCGGCATCCAGATCTACCTGGGTTTGGCGGCCCTGAAGCTCGGTAAGCGGATTCGACTGGACTTCGACCGCGCCGAGTCGATGATCGCGCGCCACAAGCGCCACCCCATCCGCATCCACTACACGCTCGGGGCCAAGCAGGACGGGACCGTCACCGCCGCCAAGGTGCAGGTGCTCGCGGACGAGGGCGCCTACGCCTCGACGGGCATCGCGGTGCTCCGCAAGGCCGCGAGTCACGCGACCGGCCCCTACCGCGTGCCGAACATCCTGGTGGACGTCACGGGCGTCTTCACCAACCACAACCCGACGGGCGCCATGCGCGGCTTCGGCGCGTGCCAGATGGCGATCGCCTACGAGGGGGCCATGGACCTGTTGGCCGACAAGCTCGGAATGGACCGGGTGGAGCTGCGCCGCAAGAACCTCTTGCAGGCGGGCGAGGGCCTCACGACGGGCCAGATCCTCAACGTGTCCTCGACCCTCGAGTGCCTGGAGGCCGCCCAGGAGCGCATCGGCTGGGGACAGCGCGACTACACGAGCCCCAAGCCGCACCTCAAGCGCGGCTACGGCGTGAGCTCGTTCTGCTTCGGCCTGGGCTACGGCGACGGCTTCCCGGACACCTCGCGGGCGCGGGTGCGCTTTGCCGAGGATGACGTGCT
>DATNQJ010000404.1:0-6447 GCA_036704085.1 Stenomitos sp. | reverse complement strand
CGGCTTCGAGCTGCTCGGCCGGAGCGGCGCCGGCGGGCTGGTGCTGCACGCCCTGCTTGCCCTCGAGCACGGCCTCGGCGATCTTCTCGGTGATGACCTTGATCGAGCGGATCGCGTCGTCGTTGCCGGGGATGATGTAGTCGACCTCATCGGGGTCGCAGTTGGTGTCGACGATGGCCACCACGGGGATGCCCAGCTTGCGGGCTTCCTTGATCGCGAGGTGCTCCTTCTTGGTGTCGACGACGAACAGGACGTCCGGACGGCGACCGGGCAGGTTCTTGATGCCGCCCAGGGTGCGCTCGAGCTTGGTGATCTCCTTCTCGAGGATCGCGACTTCCTTCTTGGGCAGGCGATCGAAGGTGCCGTCGGCCTTCATCTGCTCCAACTCCTTGAGGCGGGCGATCCGCTTCTTGATGGTGTCGAAGTTGGTCAGCATGCCGCCGAGCCAGCGCTGGTTCACGAAGAACATGTTGCAGCGCTCGGCTTCCTCGCGGATGGTCTCCTGGGCCTGCTTCTTGGTGCCGACGAAGCAAACGTTCTTGCCCTGGGCGACCATGTCGCGGACGAAGAAGTACGCCGCGTCGAGGTAACGCGAGGTCTTCTGCAGATCGATGATGTAGATGCCGTTGCGCTCCGCAAAGATGTACGGACGCATCTTGGGGTTCCAACGGCGGGTCTGGTGACCGAAGTGGACGCCGGCTTCGAGCAGGCTCTTCATCGGGGCGACGGGCATGAGGTTGAGTCTCCTTTTCCTATGATCGGGTTGACGGTTGTTCCGCCGCCCACCGGTTGCAGTTGCACCTCCAGGGATCAGGGGGACTCAGTCCCCGACACCCCCTGTCGGCCGGTGGGCGTGTGGGCTCCGGACGGTCTTCCGGGCATTAGAGCGGATCGGGAGTATACCATGCCGCTCGGGCCGCCAGCAACCTGAGGTTATCCGGAGCGTGAGCGGAGCGTGATCAATGACCTTGCGTCCGGAGGATCCGTGCCGTATCCTTAACCGGAAGCTTGGAGCCGAGCGTTGCGCACGCCTCGCTGGCCGCCTCGAGCCCCGAGCCCCCGTCACTTCTATCGCAGCCGGTTGCACCGCAGGAAGGAACGCGCATGCCGACGGTCCAGACCATTCTCTTCGAGAACGTCGAGATTGACGTCTCCAACAACAAGCAGCTCTTCATCCATCCGATTCACCGCGTGGTGGCCGAAGAATTTCCGGTTCCGCTGTCCTTCGCGATCCTGAGCTGCGCCTACGACCTTCCGGCTGGCCGTTACTCCTGCAAGCACACCATGCTCGCCGAGGACAAGAAGACCGAGCTCATCAGCTACACCCACGAGACCATCGCGCTCGATCAGGCCGGGGGCGGCATGGGCTTCCGGACCACCTTCGAGAACGTCCAGGTCCCGGCGGCGGGCCGCTACTGGGTGCGTACGGAGCTTTCGGGCGGCATCAAGGCCGAGGACATCGTCCTGCGGGTCGAAGGCGTCAAGAAGGGGGCTCCCAAGCTCAATCTGCGGGCCTAGCGGCCGGCAGTAGGCAAAATGGGCGAGCGGATGGTCTGGCTCGCCGCCCCAGGCCGGGGCCCGGGGGAGGCGTTAACCTGACGGCAACCTCCGAGGGCCTTTGTTCAAAAGGGAGAAAGGCCCGCGGCCTTCAAAAATTTAACCCAACCTTTGCGATTGCCGGCTCCTGACTAGGTTATTCTACGGGTAGAAAACGATCACGGGGCGACGGTCTGAAAGCCCGGTTTTGAAACCCGGCCGACCGACACCTCTGGAGGGGTCCGACACGCGGTTTAAGGCGAGGTTGTGGGAGTTCCGACAGAAACCTCGGCGTAATATTCCCACAATCATCGCGAGGTACATTGTGCTCAAGCAAGCAGAACTTGGCTCACGGTAGGAGGAGATGGGCTTGGATAGGCTGATTATCAACGGCGGGACCCCTCTCGTCGGCACCATCCCGATTAGCGGCGCCAAGAATGCCGCGCTCCCCATCCTCGCAGCGTCCATTCTTTCGCAAGACGACTGCCTCATCACCAATGTCCCCGAGCTCACGGACGTCCACCTGATCTGTGACATCCTGCGCAGCCTGGGCGTCGATGTGGTCTCGATCGGGCACGGGGCCTTGCGGGTCAACGGCAGCGGCCTCTGCGACTACACGGCTCCCTACGAGATGGTCACCAAGATGCGGGCGGCCTTCTTCGCCATCGGTCCCATCCTCGCTCGGATGGGCCATGCGCGGATTCCGCTTCCCGGCGGCTGCACCATCGGCTCGCGGCCGGTGGATCTGCACCTCAAGGGCCTGCGTTCGCTGGGCGCCAAGGTCACCATCGAGCACGGCTACGTCGAGGCGCAGGCGGACCAGCTGGTCGGCGGCAACATCTACCTCGACTTCCCGTCGGTGGGCGCCACCGAGACCATCATGATGGCCGCGGTCCATGCCGAGGGCACCACCGTCATCGAGAACTGCGCCCAGGAGCCCGAGATCGTCGACCTGGCCGAGTTCCTCATCAAGATGGGC
Source organism: Stenomitos sp. (assembly GCA_036704085.1). Lineage (GTDB taxonomy): Bacteria > Cyanobacteriota > Sericytochromatia > S15B-MN24 > UBA4093 > DATNQJ01. The sequence continues at coordinate 3,932 of DATNQJ010000404.1, read as the reverse complement.
GCCAAGATCACCGGCGCCGGCACGCAGACCATCACCATCGAGGGCGTGCGCCGCCTGGGTGGCTGCGAGCACGTGATCATCCCCGACCGCATCGAGGCGGGCACCATGATGGTGGCCGCCGCCATCACCAAGGGCGACCTGACGCTCACCCACGTGCGGGTGGACCACCTGGCGGCCATCAGCAGCAAGCTCCTCGAGGCGGGCGTGACCGTCGAGACCCTCGACGAGACCTCGGTCCGCGTGACGGTCGACGGTCCCCTCAAGCCGGTGGACGTGCGGACCATGCCTCATCCGGGCTTCCCGACGGACATGCAGGCCCAGTTCATGACCCTCTTGGCGACCATCGACGGCACCTCGGTGTTGACGGAGATGGTCTTCGAGAACCGCTTCCTGCACGTCGACGAGCTGGTCCGCATGGGCGCCAACATCAAGACCGAGGGCAATGTGGCGGTGATCCAGGGCGTGCCGGAGCTGACCGGGGCCCAGGTGAAGGCCACGGACCTGCGCGCCGGGGCGGCCATGATCCTCGCGGGCCTGGTGGGCCGCGGCGAGACCGTCGTGACGGCCCTGCACCACATCGATCGCGGCTACGAGGACATCGAGTCCAAGCTCACGGCCGTGGGCGCCAAGATCCACCGGGTGCGCCAGCCGGAGTCCATCGTCGTCTCATGAGAATAGCGCTCGGCCTCTTGCTGGCCGGCACTCTGACCGCAACCCCCGCTTACTCCCAGGTCTTGCCGGCAGCCCCCTCCGTGGGCCTGCCGGCATCCTCCTCCGTCGCCCCCGCCACGACCCTCCTGGGGCTCCGGGTCGAGACGGCGCCGGAGGGCGTGACCCTCAAGCTGGAGCTGACGGGGGGCGTCCTGGTGAAGGACGAGTCGGATGCCTCGGCCTGCCGGCTCCGGCTGGTGGGGCTTAGCCCCTACCAGTTGCCGCTTTTCAGCCAGCCCACCACCGACAAGATCCTGCCCGAGCTCCGCTGGGAGCAGGACGGGGCCGACCCCATCCTGGTGATGCCCTGGAAGTATCGGCTGCCGTTGCACGTGATCCCCGAGGGGACCACCCGCCTCACCGTCCTGCTCGACAAGGTGTTCACGGAGGCGAGCGACCGTACGGTGGCCCCGGGCCTGCGCTACCGCTTCATGCGCCGCGGGACGCCCGATGGTCCGCTCTCGATCCACGTGCTCGCGGTCAATCCCAAGGCCCCCGGCATCCGGATCGCCCCGGCCTTGGCCGAGAACAAGGGACGCTTCGGCCTCGAGCCCGTGAGCCGGATCGCGCAGCGGCAGGGGGCGATCGCGGCGGTCAACGGTGCCTACTTCGGCCGAGGCGGCATGCCGCTCGGCCTCCTGATGATCCGCGGCGAGCTCCTCACGGGGCCCATCTACGCCCGCACGGCGCTGGTGCTCGGGGCCGCGGGGCCCGTCATCGAGCGCTCGGCGACGGCTGCCATGCTCGAGCTGCCGGGCGGTCAGAGTGTCGAGGTGGACGGGGTCAACCAGCCCCGCTGGGACGAGCAGATCGTCCTCTACACCGAGCGCTATGGCGAAAGGACCCGAACCGAGGCCAAGGGCCGCTCGTTCGAGGCGGCGGTGCAGAACGGCCGCGTGATCGCGGTCGGTTCCGCGGACCTGCCGATTCCCCCCGGCGGCTTCGTGGTCTCGGCCATGGGCGGCTCGGCCGATTGGCTGGAGCGGGCCCTGCCGGTGGGCACCGCGGTGGCCATGAAGTCCACCCTGCCCGACGTCTACGAGGGTGTCGAGCATGTGATCGCGGGCGGGCCGCGCCTCCTGGAGGGCGGTAGCCCCAAGCTCACCACCGAGGCCGAGCGTTTCCAGGCGGACGTCGCCAAGGGGCGGGCGCCCCGCACCGCGGTGGGCATCACGCCTTCGGGGGAGCTCTTGGTAGTGGCGGTCGACGGCCGGGATCCCAAGGCCTCGATGGGCCTGACGCTGCCGGAGCTTGCGAGCCTCATGCAGGAGCTCGGCGCGAAGGATGCCCTCAACCTCGACGGTGGGGGGTCGACGACCTTCTACCTGGAGGGCAAGACCCTCAACCATCCCTCGGATGGGGTCGAGCGGTCGGTGAGCAATGCGCTGTGCATCTGGAGCGACGCCGTTCAGGCGGGGCCTTAGGTTCTAAGGAGCCGTTCGGACTTCGAGGGCCTCAGCCCGAACGGATTTGTTGTGGGTCTCAAGGTAGTAGCTGCTTCCGTCATCGAACGAAGGCTGTTTGGGTAAGCGAGCGATGGGTGGCGTGTAGGGAAAATCCAATCTCCCGATCGCGCAGCGAGGCTTTGGATTTTCCTGGAACGCCAGCCGGCGCGAGCAACTGAGGCTTGCCATTAACCGGACGCAAGAGCAACGCCCCCTTCGGTTTGAAGGGGGCGTTGTCGTGGCTTAGAGCGAGGGGGGCTGGGTGTTGGTGTAGCCGGGCTGGGGGGCGTAGGGGTTCGAGGTGTTCATCCCGCGCCAGTCGTAGGCCCGCTGCATCAGGTAACCCTTGCGTCCGACGATGACGCCGTCGCCTTCGGGCAAGAGGTGGATGCCGAGGAAGTCCTGCGCGAGACTGTAGCTCTGGAAGTTGGTGTCGACGTCGTAGCTGGTGCCGTTGAACTTCAAGAGGTTGCCGTACACGTCGTTCAGGGTGCCGCCGAACCAGGAGCTGGGATCCTCGAGGCGCCGCGGCGTGACCGTCGAGCCCAAGAGCCAGCCCTTGTTGCTGTCGGTCATGGCGATGCCGCGCAGGGGGACCTGATCCAGGAAGCGGGTCGTGCCCGAGGCCGCATCCTTCTCCTTCCAGTTCGAGAAGTTGATGACGTTGCTGCTGCGGCCATCGTAGTAGAGCATCAGGCCGTGGGCGACGCCGAGGGCATCGACCTTCTTGCCGACCGCATAGCCCTGCTGCCCGTTGAGCATCTGCAGGCCCAGGAGCTCCGAGCTCGACAGGGTGCCGAAGAAGGGCGGCAGCGAGAGCTTGCTCCAGCTCTTGCCGTCGAAGTGCAGCACCAGGGCGTCGCCACCCTCCTTGCCGACCGCCCAGCCGTCCGAGCCGCCGAGCATCTGGATCGCATTGAGCTGACCCTTGCCGCCGTAGCTGGTGTCCCGGACCCAGGTCGAGCCGTTCCAGTGGAGGATGAGGGACTTGCCGCTCGCGTCGCGACCCACCGCCCAGGCGTTGTTCTCGGCAATGGTCGAGACGCCGAGGAGGGCGCCGTTCACGGTGATGGGGGTGGGGTACCACATGCCGTTGCGGAAGGCCATGGCGACCGCCGGGGTCGAGCCCTCGACATCCGCCCCCTGGTGACCAACCATCCAGCCGTTGCCGGGGTTGGCGAAGTCCACCGACCGCCAGGTGTAGCTGGTCGGGATGGGGTAGTTCATGACCTGCCAGGTATTGTTGAGGAAGTGCAGGACCGCGCCGTTGGCGCCCGCCGCCCAGGCCTCCTTGGTGGAGACCATCTTCACGCCGTAGAGATCGGCGTTGGTGGGGCTCTGCACCTGCTGCCAGGTGTAGGTCGCCGGCACGATGGTGATCTGGGCCTCGACGGACTTGTCCATCAGGCTGGCGCGGACGGTGGCCACGCGCTGGGTCTGCGGGGTGAAGACGCCCTGGTCGTCGATGGTGCCCGCCTGGGGATCGCTGATCGACCAGGTGACGAGCCGGGGATCCGTGTAGCTCTGCCCGTTGCTGCCCTGGATCTTGATCTCGAAGCGCCGCTGATCGCCGACCGGGATCTGCGCGCTGGTGGGGGTCATCTGGATCGCGACCGGCACGACGCCCGTCGGCAGTGCCGGACGCTGAGCGACCACGTTGACGGGGGTCGTCGTGGGGCTTGGGGTGTCCACGATGCCAGGCGAGCGGCCGCAGCCCGTGAGGGCCAGGCTGGCAGCGACGAGGGGGATGAGCCCCATTCGAATCGCAACGGTGTT
>DATNQJ010000403.1:0-4041 GCA_036704085.1 Stenomitos sp. | reverse complement strand
GCTCGGCCGCGCCCTTGAGGGCCTCGGGGCCCATGTTCGGCACCACCGCCGCGATGAGCTGGTGCGCGCCCAACGACTGGGCGTGGTCCATGAGGCTCTCGGTCTGCGCCACCGCCAGACGGGTACGCAGCTCCTTGATCTCGTTGTCGCTCGCCTTGATCTTCTCCTGCAGCTTCTCGATGCGCTCGGGCAGCTCCTCGGCCGAGGCCTTCAGGAGGCCGCCCGCCTGCGCCACCGCCTCGGCCTGGAGGCGGAAGTACTCGAGGGCCGCCTTGCCCGCGACCGCCGTGATGCGACGGATGCCGGCCGCGATGCCTTCCTCGCGGACGATCTTGAAGGTGCCGATGGTGCCGGTCGCCGTCACGTGGGTGCCGCCACACAGCTCCTTGCTGAAGCCGGGCACGTCGATGACCCGCACGGTCTCGCCGTACTTCTCACCGAAGAGCGCCATGGCCCCGGTCGACTGCGCCTCGGTCAACGACATCTCGAGGTGCGCCACCGGACGGTTCTCGAAGACCTGGGCGTTGACCAGATCCTCGACCCGCGTGAGCTCCTCGGGGGTCACCGGCCGCGCGAAGGTGAAGTCGAAGCGCAGCTCCTCGGGGCCCACCAACGAGCCCGCCTGGTTGACCTGGGGCCCCAGGACCTGCTTGAGGGCCGCATGGAGGAGGTGGGTCGCCGTATGGTGGCGCATGGTGTCCTGGCGGCGCTCGAGGTCGACCTTGGCCGCGACCGTGTCGCCCACCTTGGGAGCCGTCGCGTCCGCGGCGAGGAAGTGGACGATGGTGGCGCCCAGCTTCTGGGTGTCGACCACCCGGGCCGTGCCCAGGAAGCCCTGATCGCCCACCTGACCGCCCGACTCGGCGTAGAAGGGGGTGTGATCGAGCACCACGCCCGTCTTGCCGCTCTTGTCCGCGAAGACTTCCTTGACGGTCGCCGTCTCCTCGGTCGAGGTGTAGCCCTTGAAGGGAGTGGCTTCCTTGGTCTGGAGCTCGACGGCCTGGAAGGTGACCTCTCCGCGCGCCGCGCGGGCCCGCTCACGCTGGATCTCCATGGCGGCGTGGAAGCCGGTCTCGTCCACGCTGAAGCCCTTCTCGGCCGCCAGCTCCACGGTCAACTCGAACGGGAAGCCGTAGGTGTCGTAGAGCTCGAAGGCGGTCTCGCCGGGGACGACCTTGTTGTCCGCCCCGAAGGTGTCGAAGGCGTTCTGGAGCAGCTGGGTGCCGCGGTCGATGGTCTGGTTGAAGCGGCCTTCCTCGGCCTTGAGGCTCTCGAGGATGAACTCGCGCTGCGCGGGCAGCTCGGGGTAGTAGGCATAGTGCTGGATGATGACCTCGCCCAGCTCGTGCAGGAAGGTCTGGGGAATGCCGATCAGCTTGCCGTGACGGACGGCGCGGCGCATGATGCGCCGCAGCACGTAGCCGCGGCCCTCGTTGGAGGGCACGACGCCGTCGCCGATGAGGAAGACCGAGCCGCGGACGTGATCGGCGATCAGCTTGAGGGAGACGTCCTTCTTGGCGTCCGCCCCGTAGCGGATGCCGGCCAAGGAGGCGGCCTTCTCCATGATGGGCATCAGCAGATCGGTGTCGTAGTTCGACGGCACGCCCTGGATGACCGAGGTGATGCGCTCGAGGCCCATGCCGGTGTCGATGTTCTTCTTCGGCAGCGGGGTGAGGCGGCCCGCCTCGTCGCGGTTGAACTCCATGAAGACGAGGTTCCAGACCTCGAGGTAGCGATCGTCGTCCTCGCCGAGGATGGCGTCAACCTTGCCGTTGCCGCGTTCGGGACCCAGGTCGAAGTAGATCTCCGAGCAGGGACCGCAGGGACCGGTGGGACCGGCCGCCCAGAAGTTGGAGTCCTCGCCCATGCGCACGATGCGGTCGGCCGGAACGCCGATCTGATCGCGCCAGATGCCGATCGCCTCGTCATCCGTCTCGAAGACCGAGACCCACAGCTTTTCCTTGGGCAGGCCGAGCACGACCGTCAGGAACTCCCAGGCGTGGGCGATCGCCCCGGCCTTGAAGTAGTCGCCGAACGAGAAGTTGCCGAGCATCTGGAAGAAGGTGTGGTGACGGGCCGTGACGCCGACGTTGTCCAGGTCGGTGGTGCGGAAGCACTTCTGGACCGTGCAGACGCGCGGGGGATTGGGGGCGGGCTCGGTGCCCATGAAGATGGGCTTGAACTGAAGCATGCCCGCCGTGGTCAAAAGGACCGTGGGGTCGTTCTTCGGCACCAGGCTGGAGCTGGGCAAGTGGTTATGACCCTTGTCCTTGAAGAACTGGATGAATTTGTCCCGAATCTCGTTTCCCGTGAGCGACACGACTGGTTCCTCTCAATGAATGGGGCATGGCAAGCAGCGTCCCATTTTACCTCATTCTGGCGAAAGCCGCCCCGGGACGAACCCGGGGCGGCCAGATCGGAGGTCGACGTTTCGCGCGACGGCCTATCTCATCAAGGATTGAACATTGCCGAACCCGCGGCCCGGGCCTTCTGACGCAACCAGCTACCCATCTTGGAGAGCGGGCTTTGATTGAAGCCGGCCGCCTCCAGCGCCGGAAAGGCCCCGTCGCCGAGATTCTTCAGCAGTTGCGCCCCGGCGTCGTACTTGGACTTGGCGGCCCCCATCACGGCCTGGATGATCGGAGTCGCCTCCTGAGCTCGTCCGGGCCCCATGGCGGCGGTGGCCTGGATCAGGGCATCCATGGCGGTCCCTTGCACCTCGGGGGTCTTGGCCTCCTTCAGGGTCTTGAGGGCGATCGCGATCCCTTGCGGGTGGCCCTCCTTCGCGAGTTGGATCCCCGCCGCCTGATAGGTCCCGGCATCGAGCGACTTGAGCGCATGCTCGTAGGCGCGGCGCGCCCGGGCCGGATCCACCTTGCTCAACATGTCGGACGACCACTTGGGGGCCTTCGGGAAGGCCTCGAGCAGATCCGGGATCACCGCGTCGAGAGCGCCCGCGGCCTTCGGGTCATAGCTCGTGATGGCCTTGACGGTGAAGCGCTTCGGCTCCCAGGTGACCCAGTAGTCCCCGTTGTCTGGAATATCGAGCTTGGCGCGGTTCACGAAGCGCGTATTCGAGTCGAGGATCTTGCCATGGGGCGTGGTGATGACCTTGCCGACGTCGACCTGGCCGCTCAGGATCTCGGCGCCCTCGCTGGGACGCTTGTAGGTATAGCCGGAAGAGGCCGTGGGGTTGGCGTAGTAGATGCCCGCTCCATAGCGATCCCCCTCACCGACCTTGAAGCCGTCCTTGACGATCTTCTCGCCGGCCCCCGGTGCGGTGCCGTGATAGAACGACTTGAGCTCGGCGACCGGATTGACGCCCGTGGCGGCGGCCCCTTCGACCGGCTTGTAAGTGACCATGGAGGCGGCCACCTTGCGCCGGGTGGCCTCGCTGACATCCTGCGGAAAATCGGTGGCGACCCGACCGGCCAGGGCCGCGACGGCCTTTTGCTCGTCGAGGGTCTTCTCGGCGAAGCCCGGGACGGTCCGCTTGAACGCCTCGATCTCCAGATCGTTGAACAGATCGTCGCTCGACCGGAAGAAGTCGGTGAACGGCTTTCCGGCGAGGGTGGCGGGCACCTCTCCCTTCGCCACGGCGGCTCCGTAGGTGTCCATGAAGGACCCGTACGCCTGCGCGTCGATCAGCACGTTCTGGACGTCGTCGTGGAGGCTCACTTCCTTGGCGAGGCGGGTTTCCGAGCCGAACCGCAAGCCATTGTTGTAAGAGCTTTCACGGTGCTTGTCCGTCACCCCCTTGAGGCCATTAGCCAGCGCATCGTCGAGTCCGGTCTCGCTCGCCAGGTGCTTCTTTCCGCCCTTCGACAGCACGAAGGCCGAAAAGCCGCCCTTCTCCTGCACCGCCTGGGAGACGTTGCGGACGCTGAAGGTGCCGCCGTCGGTCAGAACCTTACCGGTCTTGGCGAACTCCATGAAGCGCGCGGGATCGGTGGGCAGGACGACGGCCACGTTGGTATGGCCGAGCTTGTAGGATCGCCGCAGCACCGTCCCCTCGGCAGCCGACACATGCTTGGTGGGAAC
>DATNQJ010000402.1:0-2764 GCA_036704085.1 Stenomitos sp. | reverse complement strand
GCCGGCTGCCAAGCGGCATGACCCCGTCCTTCCGAAATGCTTGCCTGGAAGGTCATGTTCCCCCGATCCCCGCCCGCTAATCCCGGCGGGGGGGTGGTCCCGGCGGCGCTGCCCAAATTGCGCCTTGCCCGGGTGGTTGTTATACTGAGGCCGATTACGATGCCCCCGTTCGAGCCTGAAGGGAATGGCCCCATGCACGGCGACTTCACGTTTCGGGAAATCCTTGAGCAGCCGGAGGTCTGGCAGCGCGTGCTCGACGGCCTGCGCGACCGGCTCGAAGCGCTCGATCTCGATGGCATCGAGGAGCTCGTGTTCGTCGGATGCGGCAGCTCCTACCACCTGGCCGAAGCCGCCGCGAAGATCTTCGGCGAGGTGACAGGCGCCCGGGCTCGCTTCACGCCCGCCTCCGAGGTCTTCCTCGCCCCCCACACGGTCTTCCACAAGGGCGATCGCATCGGCTTCATCGCTCTCTCCCGCACGGGCGAGACCTCCGAGGTCCTCAAGGCGGTGGAGCTCTTCAAGCGGCTCCGCCAGCAGGGAGACCTCTCGGGCCCGGTCTACGGCTTCACGTGTACGCCCGACAGCGGGCTGGTGGCCGCCTGCGATCGCACCGTCCTCGTGCCCTCGACCGAACAGAGCCTGGTCATGACCCAGGCCTTCACGGGGACCCTGCTCGCCCTCGCGCTGTGGGCCTCCCTGGTGAGCCCGGACGAGGACGCGCTGGGGGCCATGAGTGCACTGGACGGCGCGGGCCAGCAGGTGCTGGAGCGGGCCGCCCTGATCAAGGAGATTGCCTCCTACGCCGAGATCCGGCATTTCGTCTTCCTGGGTTCGGGAATCCTGCATCCGATCGCCTGCGAGGGCGCCCTGAAGCTGCAGGAGATGGCGCTGGTAGCCGAGGTTTCGGCCTATCATGCCCTCGAGTACCGGCACGGCCCCAAGTCGACCATCGGGGCGGACACGCTGGTGGTCATGCTCGTCTCCCAGACCGGGGCCCGCTACGAGCGCGAGCTCCTGGCCGAGCTGAAGGAACTGGGGGCGCGTACGCTCGTCCTGTCCGGCAGCGAGGCCGAGACGATGGCCCCCCATGCGGATTACCAGGTCTCCGTCGGGGCCTACCCGGACGCCCTGCGTGCCATGCTCTATGCTCCCCTCCTGCAGCTACTGGCCTACCACCGAGCCATCCTGCGCGGGACCGATCCGGACTCGCCGCAGAACCTGAGCCGGTCGGTCATCCTATAAGGAGCGCGACATGCCGTTGGTACCCGCCACTTCCATCCTGCAGGCCGCGCGCGCGGGCCGCTACGCCGTGGGCGCCTTCAATGCCCACAACCTCGAGTTCGTGCAGGGGATCCTGCGGGCCGCCGAGGACCTCGAGGCCCCCGTGATCCTGCAGCTCACCACCCGTGCCATCCACTACGCGGGCCTGCGCCCCCTGGCGGCCATGGTGCGCGCCGCGGCGCAGCAATCCCAGGTCCCCGTGGTCATGCATCTGGACCAGGGCGACTACGAGATGTCCATGCGCTGCCTGGTCGCAGGCTTCACCTCGATCATGTTCAATGGATCGGCCCTGCCCTTTTCCATGAATGTCGAAGAGACCCATCGCGTGGCCGAAGCCGCCCACGTCATGGGCATCCCGCTCGAGGGCGAATTGGGCCACGCCGGCGGCAAGCGCCAGGAGGCTCCCGGCACGCCCGATCAGTTCACCGATCCTGACACCGCTCAGCGCTTCGTGACCCTCACCGGCGTGGATAGCCTCGCCATCACGGTCGGATCGGTGCCCCGGATGCTCGAGAAGACCGCCCGGCTCGACATCGCCCGGATCCGGGCCCTGTCCCATGCCACGGGTGTGCCGCTGGTGCTGCGGCACTCGTCGGGGATCCCCGACGAGGACCTGCGCGCGGCCATCACCAACGGGGTCGCCAAGATCGCGGTGGGCACCGAGATCAACCAGGCCTTCAGCACGGCCCTGCGTCAGGCGGTGCTCAAGGATCCGGACCTGATCGACCCGCGGCCCATGCTGGGGGCGGGGCGGGCGGCGATCGCCGAGGTCGTCCGCGCCAAGATCCGCCTGTTCGGCTCGGCCGGCAAGGCACACGAGGTCCCCGGTTCCCCGCTTCCGAGCCGCTAAACTCGTAACCTAACTTGATATTTGGCGGAGTTGTAAACGTCCGCCGGGCAGGTGTGTCCGCCCGGCGGACGTGGCTTTTCGTTGGTCAGCAAGAGGGAGCCACCGCAATATCTCGACACGGAACGCAAGAATATTGCGGATTTGCGACGGGTAGGAAGGTGTCACGAAGAAAGATTGCGGCGTATTACTCGCCCGTAACCTCTCGAATTGAAAGGACACAATGACCCGTATGGCTTCTCAGCACCTGACCCTCAAGACCCTGCTTTGCTCGAGCGTGACCCTCGTCCTGCTCGCAGGGTGCGGAATGGGCCCGACGATGGCCCCTGGCCTCGGCTCCGGAGGTGCCGGCTTCTCCGGTAACGTGCCCTCGATTCAGGCGTCCGCCCCGACCCTGGACGCCGGGACGCCAGGCTTCAAGATCTACGTCAACGACGTGACCCATCCCTCCAACAGCTTCGTGCTCGCCACCAACCGCAACCACACGACGGACAACTTCCCCAACGGCGCCGCCAAGCTGGACAAGCTCAAGGAGCTGCGCCCGAACTGGGGACAGGGCCGCTACATGTACCGGATCGGTCATGGGCCCACCGACGGCCGCAACGACTACTCCTACATGACGGGCTACCACTTCGA
>DATNQJ010000401.1:0-6854 GCA_036704085.1 Stenomitos sp. | reverse complement strand
GGAAGGGCTGGGGCACCTCCTGACGGCCGCGGAGGCCTGCCGGGCGGTCAAGGGCGTCAGCATGATCGGCTGGCGCGCGACCGACGAGGGGGTGCGGACGCGCATCGTCCTGAACGCAGAGGGAGCGAGCACCGGCGAGGTCGATAACCCGGGCACGCTGCTGGCGGGTGCGCGCGCCCTCTTGGCCGACGGGGCCGAGGCGATCGCCCTGGTGGTGCGGATGCCCGAGCTGCCCGCGGCGGCCGTGGAGGCCTACCTGGAAGGCGGGGGGCCGGACCCCATCGGAGGCCTCGAGGCTGTGCTCTCGCATCTTCTCACCCGCGAGCTCGCGGTGCCGTGCGCCCATGCGCCCTACGAGTCCCCGGATCCTGCTCATGGCGCGGACCCCCGGGTGACCGCGGAGTCGGTCGGCTACACCTTCTTGCCGTGTATCCTCGAGGGGCTCGCCCATGCGCCCCGTCCGGTGCCCGTGGCCTCGGCGGGGTCGTGGGACGTGCGCATGGCGGAAGTGGATGCGGTCGTCGTCCCGCATGCGGCCTGCGGCGGCATCCCGGCGCTCGCCGCCGCTCATCGCGGGGTGCCCGTGATCGCCGTGCGCGAGAATCGGGTCGTGTCGGCGGCGGAGCCGGAGACCCTGGGCCTCGCGGGGGTTCATGTCGTCGAGACGTACCTGGAGGCCGCCGGCCTCTTGATGGCCCTACGGGCGGGGATCGCCCCCGAGTCCGTGCGGCGCCCCCTCGCGCGATTGCAGCGCAGGGCGCTTAGTTCCGACCCAGCAACCCTTTGAGGGTCTCGGGGCTCAGGGCCGAACTGGGCGCCAGATAGACCCCGAACGGAACCCCCCCTTGCTCCAGCGGCTTGACCCAGACCACGCGTCCTTCGAGCTGAAGGGGCTCGTTGGCGTGGACCCGGATCTGCACCTCCGAGGTCGGCCGGATGCGGCGGGTGGTGTCCAGGAGCCGCACCCCGCGCGTGCTCACGTCCATGGTCTCGCCCCTCAGTTCGCTGCCGTCCAGGACGATGCGGACGGGCAGCCGCAGGGGATGGCGCAGGTCCTGGCGGGGCAGGTGGGCGTCCGCGATGCTCCACTCTCCCTCGGCGAGCACCATCTGGCCACGCGTGGTCCTGACCCACGGCCGCTGGGGATCCGGGACGGGATGATCGAGGACGTGGGCGATCGTCCCGTTTCGCAAGCGGACCTGCGAGAAGGGCGGATAGGGCCAGATGGCGCGTTCGAAGGCTGCCACCACCTGGGGGGTGTAGCGCGAGCCCGCGCTGCGCCGGACCATCTGGTAGGCGAAGCCCGGCGAGAACCGCCGCCGGTAGATGCAGTCGGCGATCAAGGCGTCGTAGGTCTCGGCGATGGAGACGATCATCGCGGGCTCCGGCACCTGGGTGCCGTGCAGGGCGTAGGGATAGCCGTGGCCGTTCCACCATTCATGGTGATAGCGGATGATGTCGATGACGAGGGGCGAGAGGCTTTCCCCCAGCCATTCCCGGGCGAGATCGACGCCGTACATCGGGTGACGGCGCATCTGCATCGTCTCCCAGTTGCCGAGCGCTCCGGGTCTCAGGCGAATCTCGGCCGGGACCTGCAGCTTGCCCAGATCATGGAGCAAGGCGCCCAATCCGATGTCCAGGAGGTCTTGCCCTTCGTAGCCCAGTGCCTGGGCGATCCGGGTGGCGATGAGCAGGGTGTTGAGCGGGTGGGTGGCCTCGTGGTCTCCGAGTTGGCGCTCGTAGTGAGGACGCTGGGGATCGAGCGGCCCGAGGATCGACTGGGCCTTCTGGACCAGGTCGTACCAGTCCTGAAGAGCCGGGAGCGGGTACGGTGCCGCCCCCCAGCGCACCAGCTCCGCCAGGGCGGCCTCGGTGGCGATGGGGGCCCGGGCGGCGCCGAAGTCCGCCTCGGGGTAGACCAGCCAGGGCAATACCTCCTCCTCGCTCATGCCGAACTGCCTGAGACGCTCGAAGACCTGGGCAGTTACCTCGGTGCCTCCGAGGAGCAGGAGGTTCCCGGTGGTGGGGTGGTAGAGATCGGCCTTGAGGCGGCCGGGACGGTGTGACATGGGCGGCTCATTTCCAGGGGCGCCTAACAGACCCGGACTGTGCCGTGGCGGGCGGCCATCCGGCGACCCAGGGGAACTGTGTCGTTAGGTGAGCAAGGTCGAGAGCTTTATTCCCATTTGATCCTCCGCCTAACCCTCGCCGATAGTTCACGCGGGCCTCGGCTCTCTGGTGCCGTCCCCGGCGGGGGTGCCGTAGGATGGGAGCCCGAGAGGAGGGTGGCAGGATGGCCGAGAAGATCCAACTCGACGCGCTTTACGAGCGTCTCAAGCATTTCCGGACGGCGATGCTCACGACGGTGTCGCCCCAGGGGGACATCCACTCGCGCCCCATGATGACCCAGGAGCGGGAGCCGGACGCGGACCTGTGGTTCGTCAGCTCGCTGAATGCGGATCATGTCCGGGAGATCCAGGCGCACTCCAAGGTGGGGGTCATCTACTTCCACGACAGCGACAACTCCTACGTCTCGCTGGCGGGCGACGCACGGGTGGTGACGGATCGGGAGTTCCTCCGCAGCCGCTGGCATGAGGACTGGCGGGCATGGTTTCCCGAGGGACCCGATCAGGCGGATCTGTGCATGATCAAGGTGGAGCCCCACGAGGCCGAGTACTGGGAGCCCCGGGGCGGCCGGATCCGGGTCATGTTCGAGCTGGCACGCGGGAAGCTCACGGGGACGCACCCGGAGATCAATCCGCCGGTGAGAGGGGAGATCCGGTAGGGGACGCCGGCCCCAGCATAGAACGGCCGAAGGCCCCGGCATTGCCGGGGCCTTCGAAGCCTTGTCGCTTAGCGGTTGCTGGCGGCGGCGACGTAGATCTCGTCGACGCGATCCGCGGTGACGTAGTCGTAGGGCATGTAGAAGTAGCCCTTGTCACCCCAGCCCTTGCCCCAGCTGTTCTTGATGATGAGGACCTTCTGGGCATCGTCGTAGCCGACGATCATGACCGCGTGGCCACCGAGCACCTGCTCACCGGGCTTGGGCATCGGCATCTTGCCGGTCGACGCCACCACGGGGCTCATGAAGCTCTTGTAGACGACGTAACCGAAGACCGCGGGCTTGCCCTCGGCGAGGTTGGCCTTGAGGTCATCCAGGCCGTTGAGGAGCGTGTAGCCGTCGATCTTGAGGTTGGCGGCTTCCTTCTCGGCAGCGGCGGTCGGCTTCACCTTGAACTTGCTGATGTCGTAGGGCATCGTGGTGTCGAGGCAGTCGCCGTTGTCCTTGAGGACCTGCACGCCGTCGCTCATCATGGCGCCGGAGTCCTCGTTGACCGAACCGCGAAGCTCACGCTCCTTGTAGTAGAGGTAGAGCGCGCTCACCGGGGTGGCCTTGCCGCCCGCCATGTTGGTGAGGGTCTCGCGGAGGCCCTTGCCCATCGCGAACGCCGTGCAGGCGCCCAGCTGGCCCTGATCGTAGATCGGGCTCACCTTGCCGGTGGTGCGGAGGTCGACCGACGCAGGGAGGTTCGCCTTGAGGCCGGTGTTGAAGCCGAAGCTCCGGAAGCTGTGGTTGCCGGTGAACTTGTAGCCGAAGCGACGAGCCGTGCCGTTGCCGTCGACGAACACCGGGGCCGAGTTCTGGGCGCTGATGGCCGAGTTGACGTTGGCGCCGGGGTTCACACCGCAACCCGCGAGTACACCCGCGATCACGGCAGCCGTCGACAGGAAGGCAAACTTCTTGGTCTTCACGCAGCAATTCTCCTTGCGTTGGGGGCCGGAGGCCCGAGGACGATCTGTAAAACGGTAAATCGTGGAGTTGCGGTTTAGATTAGGTTAAGGAGGTTTGGGGGACCACAACCTTCCCTTAACGTGAATCCAGAATACGGCCTGCCCACCCCGGGGTCAAGCGTAAGATCGCACATTTAACGCTTATTTATCGGAACCAACCGACTCTTAATGGAAGGCAAACAAATCTGTGCCTGTGCACACAAGGTTTGCCGCAAGCCGGCTGGCCATGCGGCGCCCGGGCAAACGGAAGCCCCCAGCCGGGAGGCTGGGGGCGAGGGTGGGGGGTGAAGGAGGGGTTAGCGGTTCTGACCGACCTGGCGCAGGGGCGAGGGGTTGAACTTCTGGATGCGGTTGTTGTTGGTGTCGCTGACGTAGACGTAGCCGTCCTTGTCGATGGCGATACCGGTCGGCTTGTTGAACTGGCCGGGGGCCGCGCCCATTCCGCCGAACTCCGAGAGGTAGGTGCCCTGGTTGCTGAACCGCACCACGCGGTTGTTGCCGGAGTCGACCACGTAGAAGTCGCCGTTGCGGTTGTCGACCGCGATGTCGGTCGGGTTCTCGAACTGGTTGGCGCCGCGGCCGTGCAGGGTGCCGAAGTAGAGGACCGGCTGGGTGCTGGAGGTCGTGAGGTCGTACTTCTTGATGACCTGGTTCTGCGAGCCGTTGTCGATGACGTAGAGGCTGTCGTTGGCGTCCGCCGCGATGGACGAGACCGCCGCCGAAACCGGGATTTCACGGTTGAGCCCGCCGCTCGAGTTGAACACCATGATCTTGCCGGCCTTGTTGACGACCGCGAAGCCGTCCTTGAGGGCCTGGATGTCGTAGGGCTGGCCGACGCCGGGGAAGTAGTTCATGTTCTGGTTCGGCTTGACCAGGTTGCCTTCGAGGTCGTAGCGCTTGACCGGGTTCGAGGGCGAGAAGACGCCGATCGGATCGCACAGGAAGACGTTGCCGCCCTTGTCCGTGGTCATCCCCATCGGCTGGAAGATGTGCTCGGACTCGTTGAGGATCCAGTTGAGGTTGTCGCCGAAGGTCTTGCCGGCGCCGCCGTTGGTGTCGAAGCGCTTGACCGCCCACAGCTCCTTGGGGGTGGTGAAGGGACCCACCGAGAAGTTGACCTTGGCCGTGGTGTAGAGGTAGTCGTGCGCCGCGTCGTAGGTCAGGTACTGGGGATAGGCGAAGCCCGTGAAGGACGAGACGAAGGCGTTGGTCACGGCATCGACGCTCTCGGTGAGCACGATGTCGGGCGAGGTCACCGTCTGACCGGCCATCACGTCGACGACCACGTCGCCGTTGGCCGAGATGAAGGTGTAACCCTGCTTGTAGAGGGCGAGCTTCTGCTTGGCGGCCGGCACCTGGGTGAGGGTGAACTCGCCCGCGCCGTCGGTGGTGGTGGTGCGGTTGGCGCTCGAACCCACGCCCATCAGGGTGATCTGGACGCCCGAGATGCCGAGCTTGGTCCGGGAATTGACGATCCGGCCGGTCACCGTGCCAGTGGGCATCGACGCGATCTGGTTGAAGCCTCCGCTCCCGCTGTCGGTGCTGTCCATCGGCGGCGTGCTGTAGATGCGTCCACAACCCACCAGTGCCGAAGCGGCCAGAACCGTCGCGATGAGGCTAATCAATCGGCGTGCGTTCACTTGGCTCACCCTTCCCTTCCCGTTCGAAAGCTGTCATTAAGGGTCTGTTAATTGACCTGTGTTCGTTATCGGGAGCCCGCGCGGGGATCTTGCGTTCAATTGTATAAATTCGAGTTAAGTATGGCTAGTGGCACAATTAAGCCGGCCCGATCCTTTGGATCGGGCCGGCGCAGGGTTGGAAGGGCCTGGATTAGCCCAGCGTGGCGGTCGCCTGGCCCGAGGCCGGAGCTTCCGACTTGCTGCCGTAGACCGGACGGATCCAGTGGCTGTACTTGGGCAGCTTGCCGTGGACGGCCGCGTCGTAGAGCTCGCGCAGCTTCTGGGTGATAGGGCCCATGGTGCCGTTGCCGACCGGGCGGTTGTCGACGCTCTCGACCCACGCGATCTGGCCGGCGGTGCCGCAGAGCATCATCTCGTCGGCGATCATCAGCTCGGTGCGATCGATCGGGCGGCAGACGGTGGTGAGTCCGAGCTCCTTCTCGGCCAGCTCCATGATCGCGCGGCGCGTGACGCCCTCGAGGATGTTGTCGTACTGGCCGGGCGTGACGAGCTCGCCCTCGCGGACGATGAAGACGTTCTCGGCGGAGCCTTCGCAGACGTGGCCGTCCGCGTTGAGGAAGATCGCCTCGTCGAAGCCGCGGTGGTAGGCCTCGGTCTTGGCGAGGGCCGAGTTGATGTAGCCGCCGACCACCTTGGCGCGGGCGGGGATCATGGTGTCATCGATCCGGCGCCAGGTGCTCACGCCGCACTTGAGGCCCCGATCGGTGTCGATGTAGTTGCCCATGGGCGTGACGTAGATGTGGAAGGCGTCCGTGAGGTTGTGCAGGCGAACGCCGACGACGCTGTCTTCCTTGTAGAGGGTCGGGCGGACGTAGATGTCTTGCCGGTAGCCGCACTGGCGGATCAGATCCAGCGTGATCTGGACGACCTCCTCCAGGGTATGGGGGAACTCCATGAAGAGGATCTTCGCGGAGCGGAACATGCGCTTGTAGTGCTCTTCGAGGAAGAGGGCGTAGAGCTCCTCCTGGTCCTCGTTCCAATAGGCGCGGATCCCTTCGAAGCATCCCGTGCCGTAGTTGAAGGCGTGGCACATGATGTTCACGTTGGCGTCCTCGAGGGGAACGACCGAACCCTTGAAATAGGCCAATTGTTTCGCCATTGTCTTTACCTTTCCGGAGCAGACGTCAAGTTGTCGGCTCGCTGCAAGAAGGGATCGCACCATTGCGACCACCATTGCATGGGGTTTTTGACGGGAACGAGCCACTGTCCCGTCGACCGCCGGCGCTCGTCCATCGACCCGTCCGGCAGGCTGAAAAGCTCATGGTTATAGAATAGCACGCCTTCACGCTGTTGGTGCTCAAGGGCGCTCGCCAACAGCTCTTGGCCCTCCGCGGGCATGTCGAGATCGGTCAAAAGCCGCCA
>DATNQJ010000400.1:0-3517 GCA_036704085.1 Stenomitos sp. | reverse complement strand
GGGGTCGGTGAAGGCCATCGAGCAGTACCTCGACGAGACCTTCCTGGTCATCTCGGGCGACAGCCTCACGGACATCGACCTCACCGCCGCCATCGAGTACCACAAGCGCCAGCAGTCCCTGGCCACCCTGCTCCTGCACCGGGTCGAGAACCCGCTCGAGTTCGGCGTCGTCATCACCGACGAGAACGGCCGCGTGCGCCGCTTCCTCGAGAAGCCCTCCAGCAGCGAGGTTTTCTCGGACACCATCAACACCGGCACCTACATCCTCGAGCCCGAAGTGCTCCGCCTCTTCGAGCCGGAGAAGGAAGTCGACTGGTCCAAGGACGTCTTCCCCGCCCTGCTGCGCCGCAACGATCCCATGTTCGGCTACATCGCGGGCGGCTACTGGGAGGACGTCGGCAACCTGCAGGCCTACCGCGAGGCCCACTACGACATCCTCGAGGGCAAGGTCAAGGTCGAGATTCCTTACCCCGAGCGTGAGCCTGGCATCTACATCGGCGAGGGCACCTTCGTGCACCCCTCGGCCCGCATCAGCGGTCCGGTCGTCATCGGCAACAACTGCCAGATCGCCGAGGGCGTGACCGTCAGCCCCGGCACCGTCATCGGCGACAACGTCATCGTCAATGCCGGCGCCTCGCTCAAGCGCCCGGTCATCTGGAACAACGCCTACCTCGGCGAGAACATCGAGCTGCGCGGCTGCGTCATGGGCAAGAACACGGCCGTCAAGCGATCGGCCGAGGTCCTCGAAGGGGCCATCGTCAGCAACGACTGCATCGTCGGCGAGGGCGCCATCGTCAAGCCCAACGTCAAGGTGTGGCCCAACAAGACCATCGAGACCGGCGCCACCGTCGCCTCGAGCCTCATCTGGGGGTCGAGTGCCCAGCGCACGCTGTTCGGCGCCTCGGGCGTGAGCGGCCTGGTCAACATCGAGATCATCCCCGAGTTCGCGGTCAAGCTGGGGGCGGCCTACGGCGCGACCCTGCCCTCCGGCTCGTCGGTGACCGTCAGCCGTGACGGCAGCCAGGCGGCCCGCATGATCAACCGCGGGATGATCTCGGGCCTCATGAGCGTGGGCATCAACGTCTCGAACCTGGAAACCACCGCGATGCCCATTGCGCGCTACCAGGCCCCCACCCTGAACGTCCAGGGCGGCGTCCACATCCGCATCTCGCCGGAGCGTCCCGACGTCTGCCAGATCGAGTTCTTCGATCGCGAGGGCATGAACATCTCCAAGGCCACCGAGAAGAAGATCGAGTCGAACTTCTTCAAGGAGGACTTCCGCCGCGTGCAGCTCTCGGACATCGGGGACATCTCGTTCCCGGCGCGCGTGGTCGAGTACTACAAGCAGGGCTTCCGCCGCGAGATCCACTCGGGCAAGGCCCTGCAGGAGCGCCGCCTCAAGGTGGTCATGGACTACGCCTTCTCGATCGGCAACCCGGTGCTGCCGGGCATCCTCGGTGAGATGGAGATCGAGACGGTCGTCCTCAACGCCCACTTGCGCCCGCGCCTGCCGTCGGCCGAGGAGAAGGAAGTGCTGGCCGAGCAGCTCTCGGAGGTCGTGCTCGCCCTGCGCGCTGACTTCGGCGTCCAGCTCGATGCCAACGGCGAGCGCATCACGCTGGTCGACAACAAGGGCCGGATCCTGAAGGACGAGATGCTCACGGCCACCATGACGCAGCTCTTCCTGTCGGCGCATCCCGGCGCGACCATCGCCCTGCCCGTGACGGCCTCGAACGTCAACGAGCGGATCGCCGAGCGCTTCGGCTCCAAGATCCTGCGCACCAAGGCCAATCCGCGCGCCATGATGGAGGCCGCCAAGCAGGATGGCGTGCTCCTGGCCGGCAGCAACGGCACCTTCATCTTCCCGACCCTGCACCCGGGCTTCGACGGGATGCTCGCGACGGCCAAGATCGCCGAGGCCCTGGCGGAGCTGGGCAAGACCCTCTCGCAGGTCGAGAGCGAGATGCCCGACTTCTATCACCGCCACGACGAGGTCGCCTGCCCCTGGGAGCACAAGGGCACGGTCATGCGCGTGCTCGTCGAGCAGGGCCGCGACAAGCACATGGAGCTCATCGACGGCGTCAAGCTCTACACCGGAAACGGCTGGGTCCTGGTGCTGCCCGATCCGGTCGAGCCCCTGATTCACCTGTACGCTGACGGCCGCTCCGCCATCGAGGCCGAGCGCCTGGTCGAGGAATACGCCACGGTCATCCGCTCGATGGCCGCGGGCAAGGAGGAGGCCACCCTTGTCTAACATCGTCTTCGGAACCGACGGCTGGCGCGACATCATCGCCGAGGGCTTCACCTTCGGCAACGTGCGCATCGTGGCGGCGGCGATCGCCGACTACGTCAAGTCCGCCTACCCCGCCGATCGCCCGGTCCTGGTCGGCTACGACACCCGCTTCTTGGCGCGCGAGTTCGCCGAGACGGTGGTCGCCGTGCTGCAGAGCCGGGCCCTCAAGACCCTGCTGGCCAAGCGCGACGTGGCCACCCCGGTCATCGCCTACGCGGCCCGCGACCTCAACTCGGCGGGCGCGGTCATGCTGACGGCGAGCCACAACCCCCCGCAGTACTGCGGCATCAAGTACATCCCGGACTACGCGGGGCCGGCGACCAAGGACATCACCGACACCATCGTCGCCAACGTCAAGCGTCTCCAGGGCGAGGCCGCGGATCTGCCGACCGGCCGCGTGGTGGGCGAGGAGTTCGACCCCATGCCCCGCTACTTCGCCTGGATCCGCCAGCTGGTGCCGGGCAACGAGCTCAAGAAGGCCCACCTCAAGGTGGTCTATGACGCGCTCTACAGCACGGGCCGCGGCTACCTGGACGAGCTGTTGCGCGAGTACGGCTGCGACGTCATCGCCCTGCACGGCTACCGGGATCCCCTGTTCGGAGGCGGTATGCCCGAGCCGGCCAAGGCACAGCTCGGTGAGCTGATCGAGACGGTCAAGACCGAGCGGGCGGCCCTGGGCCTCGCCACCGACGGCGACTCGGATCGCTTCGGCGTCGTGGACAGCGAGGGCACTTTCTACACCCCGAACCAGATCATCGCCCTCCTGCTCCGTCACCTGGTCAAGAACCGCGGCGCCAAGGGCGTGGTGGTCCGGACCGTGGCGACCACGCACCTCATCGATCGCCTGGGCGCTCACTACGGCGTCGAGGTTCGCGAGACGCCCGTCGGCTTCAAGTGGGTCGGCGAGAAGATGCGCCAGGAGCCCGTCATCATTGGCGGCGAGGAATCCGGCGGCCTGTCGGTCCTCGGCCACATCCCCGAGAAGGACGGCATCCTCGCCAACCTCTTGGTGGCCGACATGGTGGCCACCGAGGGCAAGCCGATCGCCCAGATCTGGCAGGATCTGGTCGCCGAGGTCTCCTGGAACCCGGCCAACCGCCGTCTCGACCTGCATCTCAGCGAGCATGCCAAGGCCGAGGTCCTGCGCCTCTTCCTCGAGCGCACGCCGAGCGAGGTGGCGGGCATCAAGGTTCAGGACGTGCTTCGCAAGGACGGCGTCAAGCT
>DATNQJ010000399.1:0-2051 GCA_036704085.1 Stenomitos sp. | reverse complement strand
TGATGGGGCATCCGCGCAACGACGCACTGCCGATCCAAGGGAGGATGCCATGGCGACCACCGACATCACGAGCCTGCTGCAAGAGCACCGACTCTTCTCGCCGCCGGAGGCCTTCAGCCGAGAGGCCCACATCAAGAGCATGGAGGAGTACCGCGCGCTGGTCGAGCGGGCGGAGGCCGACCCGGAGGGCTACTGGGCCGAGCACGCAGCCAAGGAGCTCGTCTGGTCCAAACCGTGGGACAAGGTCCTGGAGTGGGATCTGCCCTTCGCCAAGTGGTTCGTGGGCGGAGAGCTGAACGCGAGCTACAACTGCCTGGACCGCCACCTCACCTCGTGGCGCCGTAACAAGGCGGCCCTCATCTGGGAGGGGGAGCCGGGCGATCGCCGCACCCTGACCTATCAGCAGCTGCACCATGAGGTCTGCAAGTTCGCAAGCGTCCTCAAGTCCTTGGGGATCGAGGCGGGGGATCGCGTCGCCATCTACATGCCGCTCGTTCCCGAGGCGGCGGTGGCCATGCTCGCCTGCGCCCGCATCGGCGCGACCCACTCGGTGGTCTTCGGGGGGTTCTCGTCCGAGTCCCTCAAGGACCGGATCAACGACGCCCAGGCCAAGCTCGTGGTCACCGCCGACGGCGGCTGGCGGCGCGGATCGATCGTGCCCCTCAAGGCCAACGTCGACGCGGCCCTCGAGCAGGCCCCGAGCATCCAGCACGTGGTGGTGGTCAGGCGCACCGGGCAGGAGGTCGCCATGCGCCCCGGCCGGGACCACTGGTACCACGAGATGATGGAGTTCGCCTCGGCCGATCAGCCGGCCGTGCCCGTGCCATCGGACCACCCGCTCTTCATCCTCTACACGTCGGGGACCACGGGCAAGCCCAAGGGGGTGGTGCACTCTACGGGCGGCTACATGCTCGGCACGACGCTCACGACCAAGTGGGTCTTCGACCTGAAGGACGAGGACGTCTACTGGTGCACGGCGGACATCGGCTGGGTCACGGGCCACTCCTACCTGGTCTACGGTCCGCTCTCGGCCGGGGCCACGGTCTTCATGTACGAAGGGGCGCCCATGACCCCGGCTCCGGACCGGTTCTGGGAGATGATCGATCGCTACGGGATCACCATCCTCTACACCGCCCCCACGGCCATCCGCGCCTTCATCAAGGCGGGCGAGCAGTGGCCGTCCAAGCACAGCCTGCGCTCCCTCAGGGTCCTGGGCTCGGTGGGCGAGCCCATCAACCCCGAGGCCTGGATGTGGTATCGCTCGATCATCGGTCACGACCAGTGCCCCATCGTCGACACCTGGTGGCAGACCGAGACGGGCGCCATCATGATCACGCCGCTGCCGGGCGCGACCCCCACCATCCCGGGCACGGCGACCCTGCCCTTCCCCGGCATCGCGGTGGACGTGGTCGACAAGCAGGGGCAGGCGGTCGAGGCCAATCAGGGCGGCTACCTCGTGATCAAGCGGCCCTGGCCCTCCATGATGATGACCATCTGGGGCGACCCCGAGCGGTTCAAGCGCACCTACTGGACGGAGATGCCCGGGATGTACTTCGCGGGCGACGGGGCGCGCCGGGACGAGAACGGCTACATCTGGATCATGGGGCGCGTGGACGACGTCATCAACGTGTCGGGCCACCGGCTGGGCACCATGGAAGTGGAAAGCGCGCTGGTCAGCCACCCGAAGGTCGCCGAGGCGGCGGTGGTCGGGCGGCCGGACGAGATCAAGGGCACGGGCATCGCGGCCTTCGTCACCCTGCAGGCCGGCAACACGCCGACCGAGGCCCTCAAGAAGGAGCTCCGGGACCATGTGGCCCGTGAGATCGGGGCCCTCGCCCGTCCGGACGAAATCCGCTTCACGGATGCCCTGCCCAAGACCCGCTCGGGCAAGATCATGCGCCGCTTGCTGCGCGACATCGCCGCGGGCCAGGAGGCCACGGGCGACACCAGCACCCTCGAGGACTACAGCGTGCTCGCGGGCCTGCGCGAGGACCAGGAGTAAGAGCCCCTTCCAAACGAAGAGCGCCCGGCACGTGCCGGGCGCTCTTCGT
>DATNQJ010000398.1:0-16974 GCA_036704085.1 Stenomitos sp. | reverse complement strand
TCGAACGGCTTGGGGATGATGTAGTCCGGACCGTACTCCAGGTGCTTGGAGGAGTAGGCGGTGAGCACCTGGTCCGGGACGTCCTGCTTGGCGAGGGCCGCGAGCGCGTAGACCGCCGCGAGCTTCATCTCGTCGTTGATGGCGCGCGCCCGCACGTCGAGGGCCCCGCGGAAGATGTACGGGAAGCCCAGGACGTTGTTGATCTGGTTCGGGAAGTCCGAGCGGCCCGTGCCCATGAGGATGTCGGGACGGGCGGCCTTGGCCTCCTCGTAGGAGATCTCGGGCTCGGGGTTCGCCAGTGCGAAGACGATCGCGCGGGGCGCCATGGAGCGGACCATGTCCGGGCTCACGATGCGCGCCGCCGAAAGGCCCACGAAGACGTCCGCTCCGACCATGGCCTCGGCGAGCGTGCGGTGCGGCGTCTCGACCGCCATCTGCTCGAGCATGGGGTTCATGGCATGCGTGCGGCCCTTGAAGACGACGCCGTCCTTGTCGGCCATCACGAGGTTCTCGCGCCGGACTCCCAGCTTGAGGAAGAGCTTGGCGCAGCTGATGGCGGCCGCCCCCGCCCCGCTGAAGACGACCTTGGCGTCCTCGATGCGGCGCTCCGTCACCTCCAGGGCGTTCAAGAGGGCCGCCGACGTGATGATGGCCGTGCCGTGCTGATCGTCGTGGAAGACCGGGATGTCGAGCTCGGCCTTGAGGCGCTCCTCGATGTAGAAGCACTCGGGAGCCTTGATGTCCTCGAGGTTGATGCCCCCGAAGGTCGGAGCCAGGCGCTTGACGGTCTCGATGAACTGGTCCGGATCCGTCTCGGCGACCTCGATGTCGAACACGTCGATGTCGGCAAAGCGCTTGAACAGGACGCCCTTGCCCTCCATGACGGGCTTGCCGGCGAGTGCGCCGATGTTGCCGAGGCCGAGCACCGCCGTGCCGTTGGTGATGACGCCGACGAGGTTGCCCTTAGCGGTGTACTCGTAGGCGGCCTCCGGAGACTGCTCGATGACCCGACACGGCTCGGCGACTCCGGGGGAATAGGCCAGCGACAGGTCACGCTGCGTCACGCAGGGCTTGGTGGGAACGACCTCGATCTTGCCTCGACGGCCGCGCGAGTGATAGTCCAGGGCATCTCGTTGCACGATGGAAAGCTCCTTCCAGGCCTTCATGATAGCGTGTCGGCAGGCTTCTATCAAACTCACGACGCCACTTGCCGCCCGTCGAGGGCCCAAACGAGGCCTCTGATGCGGCTCCTGGCGATGGGCACCGCGCCCGCCTTCGAATGGCGCGACCAGGACTTCGACAGCTCGACCAATGATTTTATTTTTCGGCGTTTCCCCGTAGTGTCATGGGCGGATGCGGCGGGCCGCAGGGCCTGGCAGTGACGCAGAGGAGGCAAAGGGCATGAAGGCAAAGGTGGCAGCCGGGGTGACCCTGGCACTGACGCTGGCCTTGGCGGGATGCGGCGGCAACCGGGGGGGCGGAGGCGGCGTGACGCGGCCGGCCGTCGTGACCTCGCCCAGCCCCGGCGGCGGAGGAGGCAGCGTCACCACGACCACCAGTCCCAAGCAGCAAACGACCGGCGCGAACCAACCGGGAGGGGCCACGGGGCCCTCGAGCGCCAACACGGCGGGCACCCAGGGCGCCACGACCACCACCCCCACGGGGACGACCGCCCAGGCTCCGGCGTCGACCACCGGGCATAGCGTGGTGCAGAGCGCCACGACGCACGCCAGCGCCGCGCGCAGCAGCGTGGCCAAGAAGGACTGGAAGACGGCCGAGACCCACATCAAGCAGACCCAGCAGGAGCTCAAGAACGCCGAAAAGCGGGCCAGCAGCGACGTCAAGGCCCAGTTGAAAGAGGCGGACAAGCTGGCGGCCCAGGCCGAGCGCTCCATCCGGAGCAAGTCCGCCACCGCCACCAAGGACCTCGACAAGCTGGTATCGAACCTCAACCGGATTGCCGTGCGCGAGCAACCGGTCCAGGCGGGCGGTGGTAAACCCGGGGCCAAGGGCGGTACTAGCAAGTAAGCCTGACGACCCAGACGGCCGGCCGTCCCTGAGCCTCGACCGGCCGCTCTCATCCCAGCGGCAGGATCTTTCTCCGCTTTGCACAAGGTTTAGCAGTCGTGCCCCTTTGGGGAGGCCTTGGCAACCGGAAACGCGCGGCCGAGGATTTCCTTTCTCCGGGGGGGCCCCTAGGCTCGGGGGTACGTCAAGCATCCCGGGCCGCGGCCGCGGGATCAGCGAAAAGGAGGCGAGGCAGATGAAGTCGATGATGGGGATCGCTCTGGCGCTCACCCTGACCCTGGTCGGTTGCCATGCCAACCGCGGCGGTGGCGGTGGTGGGACCGCTACCCAACCGGTACAGCAACCGAAGGCCACCCAGGCCCAGCCGCAGGCCCAGACGCAGGCTCAGAAGCCCATGCCCATGGGCAAGACCGAGACTCAAAAGCTCGCGGAGAAGGCGCAAACCGACCTGAAAGACGCGACCAAGAATGCGAGCGAGGCGCGGAGCGACATCAGCAAGAAGGACTGGAGCAGCGCCAAGAAGAACATGGACAAGGTTCAGGACAAGCTGTCGGACCTCTCCAAGAACGCGACGCCCGCGATGCAGAACAACCTGACGACCATCGAAAAGACGGCCAACAAGGCCCAGGCGAGCATCAAGTCGCACTCGCCCACGGCCAAGCAGGAGGTGGACCAGCTGGTGGCCCAGCTCAACAAACTCTCCACCCAGGAAGTGAAGGCGGGCGGCGGCAAGCCAGCCGGCACCATGAAATAGGCCCCTGGCATGACAAAAAGCAGGCCGCCCGATGGGCGGCCTGCTTTCGTAAGGGGGTTGGCTTAGGTCCGGTAGAACCAGGCGGCCGACTTGGTGTAGAAGAAGGAGACGATGAGGCAGACGACCACGATCGCCAGCCCGAAGGTCAGGGCGCCCGAGATGCTCTCGGCGATGAACGGGGTCATGGTCATGCCGCCCACGACCTTGCCGGTCAAGGACGTCGCGCCCACGCCGTACAGCTTGATGGGCACGAGGATGCCGGCCACGATGGTCACCCACCACGCGATGTTCGCCTTGAGGGCGCCCATCATCCACGACTTCATGGGCCGCTGCGGGAACGCCAGACCGAACCAGTAAGAGCCCAGGAACGTAAAGAAAACCGTGAACACGAAGAGCAGGAAGAGCTGGCCCGCGGCGCCGGGATACCAGTAACCTTTCTCCATGAAACCGAAACCGGTGGCTTCCGCGGCAAGTGCAATCATCATGACGAGGGGTCTCTCCTTGTAGGGATGCTGGTGCGATCGGTTGGGCCCAAGCATGGGCGGAGCCATTTTACCACAGCTTGCCCGGTTTGATCGGCGGCCTTACGATTCGTTACGCCGTCGGAAGGACGGCGATCGCCCGCGGCTCGGCCGGACAGGCCGACAAGCACTGGCCGCACCCCGTGCAACCCAGGGGCACCACCATGGGCCGCCCCTCCCACAGCACGATCCCTTGCTCGCCGACCGGGCATGCGTCCACGCATGCCCGGCAGGCCGTCCCCTGGTGGGCATGGCAGCGATCCGGCGCGACCTCCGCGCGCCCGAGGCGAATGGCATGGGGCGCGGTCGGCTGCAGGGCCCCGGGGACACAGGCGCGGATGCAGGGCGTGTCCGGGCAGAGCAGGCAGGGCGATCCGGCCAGGTCGTGCATAAAGGGCGTGCCCACGGCCACGCCGTCCGCGCGCCCGGCGACCTTGATGGCGTAGGCGGGGCATGCCGCCGCACAGGCATCGCAGCGCGTACAGGCCCGCAAGAAGGCCTCCTCGGGCAGGGCCCCCGGCGGCCGCAAGACCCTGGGCGGCACCGGGGCGGGTGGCGGCTCCATGCCGAGCCAGGCCCCCAGAAAGCCCCCGAGGCCCTTGCCCAGGCCCGAGAGTCCCGCCTGGACGAAGGCGTGTCGATCGATGCGGTCGTCTTGCTCCATGGGTCTAGCATAGCAAACCAAGACCAGACGGCGCATCCCCGGGCCGGGTCGGGCTCAAGCCGCGTCGGCATGGCCCTCACGAGGTGAGCGATGCTTGTCATGCGTGTCAAGTTCTATTAAGTTGACCCCATTCGAGCCGTCTCGAGCCTTTCACCCATGGGAAGGAAAAGGAGGCAACGTATGGATCGGGAATTCAATCGCCAGGAGGTCAACGTCCCCGGGACGCCCAACCTCGACACGGCGGCTGGACCGGACCTCCGGCGCAGCATGATCATGGGGCGCGACGTCGCCCCCACGCATCCGGAACTGATCGAGAACCTGGGCATCACCCGCGTGGAGAAGGTCGAGCCCTTCGGCGCCGACCTGGTGCACTGGGGATCGATCTGGGGAGGGTTCTTCGCGTACCTGGCCCTGACCTTGATCCTGGTGGCCGCGGCCGTCTCGGTCCGGGCCATCACCGTCGCCCCGGCCACGGCCCCCAACGCGGGTCAGATCGCCGGCGCCGTGGGCGTGACCATGGGGATCATCCTCATCGTTGCGACCTTCGTCGGCGCCGTCCTCGGAGGGTGGACCTCCAACCTCCGCTCGCGGTGGCCGTCGGTCGTCAACGGCCTGATCTACAGCTCGCTGGTCATCTGCGCCCCGGTGCTCGTGACCATGCTGCTCGGCCTCATGACCACCAGCGCCACGACTGCCGCCGTCGCACAGGTGCAGGCGGCCCGGGGCGGGGTCTTCGTGCCGGCGTTCAACGTCAATGCCGCCACCCTCGGCGCCGTGGCCTCCAACGTGGGCTGGTTCTCGCTGGGGTCCATCCTGCTCTTGATCGTCGGCGCGCTCGGCTACTTCCTGGGGATGCGCGCGCACCTGATGGATCTGGGCATCGAGCCCCGCCCCATGCGCGAGCCGCGCGTCCGGAGGACCTAGCCTCTCAGGCCCCGGGGCCCCGTCGACGGACGGGGCCCTTGCGCTCCAGGCGTGCCGGGCTGGGAGTCAGCTTCACGGTTTGTTACAATCATCCCAAAGCCGCATGGAACGGTTGCTTGAGGAGGAGGATACTATGCCGTTCAACCTCTATGACGCGATCGCGGCGGGGCTCTGGGCAACGGTGGCCTTCACGGCCTTCATGACCCTCGCGCTCGCCCTGGGCTTCGTCCACGTCGACTTCGGCCGGCTCCTCGGCGGCATCTTCATGACGCGGCTCGACCGGACGGCGGCGGCGGTCGGGCTGGTGATCAACTACCTGATCGGGGTGGTGTTCGGCATCATCTACGCGGCGATCTTCGCCACCGTGGGCCTCGGGCCCGTCCTGTGGCTCTCCACCATCGTGGGGGCGGGCTTCGGGCTCTACCACTGGCTGCTCTCGATGCCGCTCTTGAGCATCGGCCGTGCCCTGAACCCGCACATCAGGAGCGGCGAAGAGGCCGACCCGGGGGTCTGGGGGATCCACTACGGTCCCCAGGAAGCCTTCTTCCGCCTGATCGGGCACGTGATCTACGGCGGGGTGTTCGGGTTCTCGTACTTTGCGATCGCCCTGCTGAACGGCACGGCTTCGGGAGCGACCGTGGCCGGCCGCGGCGTCGCGATCCTGCTGGCGCTCATCCTCGCGGCGGCCGTGGTGTACCTCTACGTCGCCTGGGCGCACCCCGAGACCGCCGAGCAGCAGGGTCTGGTCTTCCAGGCGGGTGAGCCGTCCGAGGAGGACCAGCGCTGGCGGGCCCGCCAGGACCTGCGCATGCGCTACGAGCACGGCGAGATCACCTGGGACGAGTACCAGCACCTGCGCCGCCAGTACGCGGCGGAGCCGTAAGGGACACGCGGCCCCTAGGCCGCGCTGAGGCTGAGGAGGAGAGCATGGTTGAGGCGATGCATGAACATGCCGTGGCCGCCAACATCTGGCTCATCGCGGTGATGGCCTTCTTCCACGTCGGGGTGATGATGCTCCTGGGGCTCGCCATCTGGCGGACGATGACCTTCCGGGCACCGCTGCACGAGGAGTTCATCGGGGCCATGCCGCACGAGCGCCCCGAGCCTGCCCCGGTCACCGACCCCGCCCCGACGGTGCTCAACGCCGAGCGGCGGGACACGACCCGCTAGGCCCATGGCAAACGGCCCCTGGCCCTCCGCGCGGAGGGCCAGGGGCCGTGACTTGAGACGTTAGATGACCCGGCGCGGGATCGGCGTCGGCATCGTCCCCGGCGCTGGAGCGAGCCGGAAGGTGTGCTTGAAGTCCGGGGCCACCTGGGCGCGCAGGCGCCCGAAGGTGATCTCGAGATCCATGAAGGAGGGCGAGGCCTCCGGGTTGTCCCGGTGCAGGCGCGCGAATTCCTTGGACCACATGGACACCTGCTTGGTGTAGTCCTCTTCCAGGAGCTGCGTCCGGATGGTCCGTCCCGTCGTCGGCTTGAGGGCCTCGATCTCCCCCTTGAGCTGGTCGGCCGAAGCCGCCAGCCCCTCGGCCTTACCCTCCGGATGGGCCATCAGCCCGCGGGCATGCTCCTGCAACCCCTCGAGCCGCGTCAAGTAGGGCCCGTGCTCCGCATAGAAGGCCTTGGTCCGGTTCCACTCGTCGAGGGCCGCGATCCGCATGAGGACCCCGCCCACCACGACGAGCACGAAGAGGAAGGCCACCACCCATTTACCGCTGTTCATCGCGGCTTTCTCCTAACCTGGAAACTCCGTAGCCGCATTACCGCAGCCAGGGCAGCGCCATGCGCGCCACGGCATCGATGAACAGGACCACGAACAAGACGAGCAAATAAACGATCGAGCAGAAGAAGAGCTTCTTGGCGTGCGCTTCGCTCTTGGAGCGGTACAAGCGCACGGCATCCCGCAAAAACCACGCCCCGAGGCCCGTTGCCCCGATCAAGTATACCAAACCGCAGGCCTTGACGGCATAGAGGGCGATCGTCGTCACCAGAAGCAGGACCGTGTAGACGACGATCTGGAAGCGCGTGGAGTCCTCGCCGGCCACCACGGGCATCATGGGCACGCCGGCCTTGGCGTAGTCGTCGCGGCGGTAGAGGGCGAGGGCCCAGAAGTGCGGCGGCGTCCACATGAAGATGATGAGGAACATGAGCCAGGCGGGCAGGCCCACGTTGCCCGTCACCGCGGCCCACCCGATCAGGGGCGCGGTGGCGCCAGCCGCCCCACCGATGACGATGTTCTGGGGCGTCGAGCGCTTGAGCCACATGGTGTAGATGACCACGTAGAAGAGGATGCTCGCCAGGGCGAGCATGGCCGCGAGCCAGGTGGTCAAGAGGCCGAGCAGGAGAACCGAGAGGGCGCCCATGATGAGCCCGAACGCGAGCGCCTGGTTGGCACTGACGTGGCCGCCCGGGATGGGACGGGCGCTGGTACGCTCCATGACCGCGTCGATGTCCCGGTCCCAGTAGTGGTTGAGGGCGCTCGCGGCCCCGGCGGCCATGGCCGTGCCCACCAGGGCGACGACCATGGTGAGGGGATCCACCGAGCCCTTGCCGGCCATGAGGATGGCGGGCAGGCCGGTGACGAGCATCAGCATGACGATCGTCGGCTTGGTGAGCTGGAAGTATTCCCGCAGGATGGCGCCGGCCGCCGGCCGGCTGGAGACATGAACCGCGCTCATTAGGCCACCGCCTCGCGCAGGGTCGGCTCCTGGGCCGACGAGTCGGCCTTGGCGGCCGATCCGAACAGATGGAAGTTGAGAGAAAGCATGGTCACCCAGAGAAGTTCGGCGACCCCGTTGTGGGCCGCGGCAAGGGGCACGGGAATGGCGAGCAGGACGTTGGCGATGCCGAGGCTCACCTGGAGGACGACCAGGGCGCAGGCAACGACAACTCCGAGCCGGGTCTTGGCGTCCTGGGTGCGGCTACCGAGGACGGTCAGGGCCATGATCAGGCAAAAGACCGTGTAGCCGCCGAAACGGTGGATCATGTGGGTCGCCACGTAGCCGACCATCGGAGGCAGCCACATGCCGTTGCAGGTGGGCCAGTCCGGGCAGGCCAAAGAGGCGTAGTTCGAGGCCACCAGGCCGCCGAGCAGGATCTGCCCGTAGACGGCGAAGAGGGCCAAGAGAGCCAGGGGCTTGAGGCCCTTGGGCTGGACGACGGGCTGGGCCTCGCCCGCGGCCTCGCGCAGGCTCCGCAGGGCGATCAGGATGAAGACGCCGAACAGGGCGGTGCCGGTCCCCAGGTGGGTGGTCACCACGTTGGAGTTGAGCATCTTCCAGACCGTGAGCGCCCCGAGCGTGATCTGGACGCCCAGCATCACGACGGCCAGGACCGCCAGCTTCCAGAGGCGGGCGCGCAGGGTGGGATGGATCAGGATCCAGGCCAGCATGCCCATGAAGATCGTGCTGACCGTGCCGGCCACCAGGCGGTGGAGCCACTCGAAGAAGACGCCCCCCTCGAAGGTGGGGATCAGCTGACCGTTGCAGAGGGGCCAGTCGGGGCAGGACAGGCCCGCTCCCATCAGCCGGACCGTCGCGCCGAGCACGACGAGGCAGAAGGTCAGGCAGACCAGGCCGACCGGCAGGGCCCGGAAGCGCCGGAAGGTTTCAATGGGACTGGCCAAGCGCGTTCTCCTTATTTGTACTGGAAAACCGTGTAGAACAGGACGCCGCGGGTCAGGTAGCTCACCAACAAGGAGGCGAAGATGCCCGCGGTGAGGATCCAGCCCAGACGGCGGTTACGGAGCTTGTAGGCGGCGATGTGCGCCTCTTCTTGGGTCGCCATGGCGTAGTCTCCTTAGCTCTTGTGAGCGACGGGGCGCTCCGGGTGGAGCGCGTACAGGGTGTACTGGAGGGTGACGGTGTTGATCTCGGGATCGAGCTTGTCGTCCATCCAGAAGGAGAGGGGCAAGACCTTGCTCTCCTTGGGTTTGAGCGTCTGCTGCTGGTAGCAGAAGCATTGCAGCTTGTGCAGCATGGCGTCCGCCCGGGCGGGCACCACGCTGTGAACGGGCTGGAACACGAGCACGTGGTCGCTCAGGTTGGTGAAGCGGTAGTCCACCTCGGTGGTCTGTCCGACCTTCACGTCCACCTTCTGGACCAGGGGCTCGATCCGGGCGGCCGTGCCGACGTTCGTCATGCCGACGAACCGGACCGTGACCACCCGGCTGCCAACCCCCTTGGAGACCTGCGTCGGGTCCGGCTTCTGGGGAATGGTCCCCACGCCGAACTTCTGGCAGACCATCCGGTAGAAGGGGACCAGACCCCAGGCGAAGAACGTCATGAAGACGAGTACCAGGCCCAGCCACATGAGCGTGCGCTGGTTCTTCTTCAGGATTTCCTGCTGACGGGCGTCGTCCGGGGTCATGGTCCGTGGTCCTTGTTACTTGATGGTCGGGATGACGTCGAAGTTGTGGTCCGGCGGCGGCGAGCTGACGGTCCACTCCAGGGTGTTGCCGCCCCAGGGATCGTCCGGAGCCTTCTCACCCGAGCGCAGCGACTTGATCACGTTGAAGATCAGGATGAGCTGCGCTGCGCCGAGCACGAAGCTCGCGAGCGACTCGAGGCGGTTGAGGTCGGTGAACTGGGGCAGGTAGGTGAAGTAACGACGGGGCATGCCCATGATGCCGAGGATGTGCATCGGGAAGAAGGTCACGTTCATGGCGATGACCGTCAGCCAGAAGTGCACCAGGCCCAGGCGCTCGTCGAGCATGCGGCCGAACATCTTGGGGAACCAGTAGTAGATGCCGGAGAAGATGCCGATCATCGAGCCCGCGAACAGCACGTAGTGGATGTGCGCGACGACCCAGTAGGTGTGGGTCAGCTGGACGTCGGTCGGGATCGAGGCCAGGAAGATGCCGTCCAGGCCGCCGATGAGGAAGAAGGCGACGAAGGCGATCGCGAACAGCCCCGCCGTCTTGAACCGGATGTTGCCGCCCCACAGGGTCGCCACCCAGCTGAAGATCTTGATGCCCGTGGGCACCGCGATGAGCATGGTGAGGAACATGAAGACCGAGCGGATGCTCGCGGGCAGGCCCGTGGCGAACATGTGGTGCGCCCAGACCGTGAAGCCCAGGACGCCGATGGCGACCGACGAGTAGGCGATGGCCAGGTAGCCGAAGAGCGGCTTGCCCGCGAACACGGGCAGGATCTCCGAGATGATGCCGAAGGCCGGCAGGATCATGATGTAGACCGCCGGGTGCGAGTAGAACCAGAACAGGTGCTGCCAGAGCAGGGGGTCACCGCCCTGCTCGGGACGGAAGAACGAGGTGCCGAAGTTGCGGTCGAAGAGGAGCATCGTGATGACGCCCGCCAGGACCGGCGTCGCGATGACCTGCAGCCACGAGGTGACGAGCACCGCCCAGCACATGATGGGCATCTTGTGCAGGGTCATGCCGGGCGCGCGCATGTTGAGGATGGTGACGATGAAGTTCAGACCGCCCATGATCGAGGACACGCCCAGCAGGTGCAGCCCCAGGATCCACAGGTCGACGCCCACGCCGGGCGAGAAGAAGCCACCCGACAGGGGGGGATAGCTGGTCCAGCCGCTCGCGGCCGAGCCGCCCAGGGCGAAGCTCGACAGCATCATCACCGCGCCGAGGGGCAACAGCCAGAACGAGATCGCGTTGATGCGCGGGAAGGCCACGTCGCGGGCGCCGATGAGCAGGGGCACCGCGTAGTTGGCGAAGCCGATCAGCATCGGGATGATGGCCATGAAGATCATGCCCGTCGCGTGCATGGTGACCATCTGGTTGTACTGGTCGGGCGACAGGATCTTCATGTCGGGGCTCAGGAGCTGGGCCCGGACCAAGAGGGCGAAGAGACCCGCCATCAGGAACAGGATGAAGGCGGTGAACAGGTACATGATGCCGATCTTCTTGTGATCGGTCGTCGTGAGCCACTTCACCCAGGTGGGCGTCTCTGGAGCGTGCGAGACGCTCGCGGATTGCGTACTCATGTGGAATTGTTTCCTCTTAACTCTGACTCGGTCCGCTAGCGCAGGGCCTTGACCTGCTCGGGCGTGACCGCGCCGCCCTTGTTACCCCAGCTGGTGCGCTCGTAGGTCAGGATCGCGGCGATCTCCTCGTCGCTCAGCTGCGGGAACGGCGGCATGGCCCCGTTGTACTGCTGACCCTTGACCGTGAGGGGGCCCGACTTGCCGTGGAGCACGATCTTGATGTGCTCCGCCGCCGGACCGTTCGGGATCTCCGAGCCGGCGAGCGGGGGGAAGGTCCCGGCCATGCCCTCGCCCGTGGCCTGGTGGCACGAGGCGCAGTTGGCCGAGTAGAGGGCCGCGCCGTCCGCCTTCTTGGGAGCCGCCGCCACCTGCTTGGGGGCAGCCTGCTCGGCCGCGTTGGCCTGGGGGGCCGCCTGAGCGGACTTCTCACCGGGGGTGTACGTGCCGCCCTTGGACTGGACCCACGACGCGAACTCGGCGTCGGGGACGACCTTGACCTTGGCCATCATCTTGGCGTGCAGGGTGCCGCACAGCTGGCGGCAGAAGAGCTGGTGCTCGCCGGGGGCCTTCAGGTAGACCCAGCCCTCGTTGATGTGGCCGGGGATGGCGTCCATCGAGAAGCCGAAGTCCGTCACGCCGAAGTTGTGCACGACGTCGGCGCTGGAGACCAGGAGCTTGACGACGCGGTTGGCCGGCAGGACGAGGTCCGCGTTGGAGACGTCCACGTGGTTGTCGGGATACTTGAACTCCCAGAACCACTGGTGGCCGACCACCTGGACCGTGAGGTCCGGCTTGGGCGCGTTGTCGACGTAGCGGATGGTCTTGTAGGTCGGAATCGAGATCGCGATGAGCGCCAGGGTCGGCAGCACCGTCCAGATGATCTCGAGGCCGGTGTGGCCGTGGAACTGCTTGGCCTCGCGACCGGGCCGGTAGCGGTAGCGGATGAGCACGTAGGCCATCGCCGCCCAGACGCCGACGAAGATGACGAAGGTGATCCAGAAGATGAGGTTGTAAAGGCCGTCGACCCGATCGGCGATCGGGGTGGCGTTGGGCATCCCGGCCACCGCGAACGCGGGCGTGGCCGTCAGCGCGCCCGCCAGAGCGAGCGCCGCTGCGAAGAGGTTACGTGGCATGGGCCATCGAGTATGCACTGCTTGCCTCCAATGATAGGGCGACGTACTAGGACTGGGCGTTGTAGACCGGCAGGTAGAGCACCAGGAAGAAGAGGATCAGCCAGATGACATCGACGAAGTGCCAATACCAACCGGCGCCCTGCAGGGCGAAGTGGCTGCTCTTGGTGAAGTGGCCGCGGATTGAGCGCACCAGGTTCACGGCGATGAAGATGGCGCCCACGATGACGTGCATGCCGTGGAAGCCGGTCAGCATGAAGAAGGCGGTGCCCATCAGGCCGCTGCGGAGGGTCAGCTCCATGGTCGACCACTCGTAGGCCTGGCCGCCGAGGAAGATGAGCCCCAGGATGAGGGTCACCGCGAGGCCCACGACCAGACCGCGGCGGTTGTCACGCAGGATCGCATGCTCGGCCAGGGTGTAGGTGAAGCTGCTGGCGACCAGGATGATCGTCTGGATGCCGGGCAAGAGCAGCGAGTGGAAAACGTGGGGCGTCCCTGCGGGAGGCCAGGCCGGCTGGCCGGCCCGGGTGTAGAAGTAGAACCCGAAGAAGGCGGCGAAGAACATGACCTCCGACGCGATGAAGAGGATCATCGCCAGGCGCATGTCCTGCCCGGGACGGTGCACGTCCGAGGCGGCATGCGCCGTCGGCAGCGTGTGGGTTTCGGCCTCTTGGATGAGGTCCCGCCACCAACCGACCGTTCCCACGATAGTGATGACCGCGCCGAGCACGAGGACCCCGAGACCGGGACTTTTGAAGTGGAACGAGAGCGCCAGACCGAACGCCATCATCACCAGGCCCAGGGCCCCGACGGGGGGCCAGGGATTGGTGTCGACGTGCGGGTGGTCGAGGTGACCATGCTCGTGGGCGACTTGGTTCACGCGTACGTCTCCTTAGCTAGTTGTGCTGGTACAAACCCCATCCCCCGGCCCTTGCGAGCCGAGGGATGGACAAGTGTCCAAACAAGCGTTTACAATCCATCATAACGTGAATTGAAGCTTCAACGCTTGCTTTTCTGGTGCGAAAACATTAGAGTTCACTAATCTTTCGCCTGCCCCTCAAGCCGGTCAGCGCGGGCACTTGCGCCACAAATCCGCACGCCTAGGGCATTAGGCTTCCTCGAATCTTAGCATACCGCTCGGCTGCTCGCTAGCCTGCCTCTTCAAAAATACGTAGAAACTACCGATGACCGAAAGATCCGTAGTTTTTGCGGATTGGCCGGCAGATCCAGGCACCTGGGTCGTTACGTGCTAGAATGAGGTCCCGGTTTTGCTGCTCACCTTTCTTTCGAGGGTTTTATGGAAAAGCGCCCCCTACTCATCCTGTTCGCCACGCTTTTTTGCGTGATGACGGGGTTCGGGATCATCATCCCGGTCCTTCCTTACATCGCCACCCAGCTGCCCGGCACGGACGCCCGCACCGTCGGCTTCCTGCTGGCCTCCTATTCCTTGATGAACGTGCTCTGCGCGCCCTTCTGGGGCCGCCTCTCGGACCGGGTCGGTCGCAAGCCCGTCCTGATGACGGGCATCCTGGGCCTTGCAGCCTCGTTCCTGCTGTTCGGCCTGTCGCATGATCTGACGCTCTACTTCGTGTCCCGCCTGGTGGGCGGCGCGTTCGGCGCGGCGGCCCTGCCGACGGCCATGGCGTACGCGGGCGACATCACCACCTCCGAGTCGCGCGCCAAGGCGCTCGGCATGCTGGGGGCCGGCCTCGGTCTCGGCATGGTCGTGGGGCCCGCCATCGGCGGCGCCTCGGGCCACCTCGGCTTCAGCGTCCCCTTCTACGTCGCCACGGGCCTCTGCGTCGCCACGGCGCTCTTTGTCGCCATCGCGCTGCCCAAGGGCACGCCGAGCTCCGAAGGCCGGGTGGGTATGGTCGAGGCCCTCAAGCTGACGGGCAAGACGCTGTGGCCCTTCTACCTGCTGACGTTCATCCAGATGCTCGCCTTCACGAGCATGGAGGCGACGTTCGTCCTGTTCGCCAAGGCGCCCCCGTTCAACCTCACGGTCATGCAGACCGGCCTCATGTTCATGGCCATGGGCCTCGTCTCGGCGGGCTTCCAGGGCGGCGGCGTCGCGAAGCTGATCAAGCGCTTCGGCGAGACGACCATCACCCGCGCCGGCTGCGGCGTCCTCGCGCTCGGCTTCCTGTTCACGCCGCTCTGCACCAACTGGATCGAGCTGCTCGGCGCCTTCTGCTTCTTCGGCATCGGCTCGGCGATGCTGCGCACGTCGCTATCGACCGGCGTCAGCCGCGGCGCGGCCGCGGGCCAGGGCACGGCCATGGGGATGATGCAGAGCTGCGACTCGCTGGCGCGCGTGTTCGGGCCGGCGGTGGGCGGCATGCTCTTCGTGATTCGCCCGGCGCTGACCTACGAGGCCGGTGTGGCCGTCATGCTCGTGGCGGCCATCCTGTCCTTTGCGACCATGCGCCCCGAGGCGCTGGAGGCCGCGACGACGGCCGCCTAGGTCACTTCCACCTTCAAGCCCCCGGCTCGCTCGAGCCGGGGGCTTTTTGCGGGCCTGGGAACGGAGCCCAACCGGCGCATTCGTTCGGTATCGGATCGCCGCACCTGGTCGTTCCGACGCCGGCCGGACTCAGCGTTTACGTACGCCCGATCGGAGAGCTCCCGCCCCCCGGTGGGGCGGGTGGGGGTGGGGGGATCTAATCGTTCCTTTAACCCCGTCACCATCCGACTGAGAATCCCTTCGAAGGCCTGCGCCAACAATGAACCCCTGCGGGAGTCATTCCCCCCACCCTACCCCGCCCCACCGGGGGGCGGGAAGTTCCTCGCAAGGTGGGAAATGGGAGCATTGGCATCCAGCAACAATACAAAGCGGCCCGGCTCAATGAGCCGGGCCGCTTTGGTTGGTTCTAGGTCAACCTAGCGAAGGGCCTTGACCTCGGCAGGCGTGACCGCACTGCCCTTGTTGCCCCAGTTGGTGCGCTCGTAGGTCAGGATCGCGGCGATCTCGTCGTCGCTCAGCTGCGGGAACGGAGGCATTGCCCCGTTGTACTGCTGGCCCTTGACCGTGATCGGACCCGACTTGCCGTGCAGCACGATCTTGATGTGATCGGCCGCCGGACCGTTCGGGATCTCCGAGCCGGCGAGCGGGGGGAAGGTTCCCGCCATGCCCTGACCCGTGGCCTGGTGGCACGAGGCGCAGTTGGCCGAGTAGAGGGCCGCGCCATCCGCCTTGGCACCCGCCGCAGCCGGAGCGGCCGCGGGCTTCTCAGCCGCCGGAGCCGCGGGCAGCTTGATGGGAACTGCCTTGACCTTGGCGTCCGTGGCCATCATCCCGGCCGGCACGTTGTGCTTCTGCAGGCTGAGGATGTAGGTGATGAGCGCGTCGATGTCCTGGTCGCTCAGGGGGAACGCGGGCATGATCGAGCCCGACGAAACACCCGAGGGCTTCTTGAAGTGGAAGTAGTGCCAGGTCACGACATCGTTGTGGAGGTGCTTGGCTTCGTGCTTGTACTCGTCGCCGTAGACGCCCTCCTCCATGTTCTCCTTGAGCAAGGCGAAGTTGAACTGATCGGGGACCTTGTCGCCCTCGAAGGTCAGCTCAGGCCCGATGGCACCGCCCTGTTCGCCGAACTTGTGGCAGCTCGCGCAGTTGTTCTGCTTCACGAGCTCCGCACCGCGAGCGAGCATCGGCGCGCCGATGGCCGCCCACTTGGTGGGATCGGTGTGGCAGGAGGCGCAGGACGCCTGGATGTACTTCGTCATGTTCTTGCGATCGCCCAGCATGGGGTAGTCCCACTTGTGGACGAAGCCGTGCGCCCCTTCGGCGGTGGTGGCCATCCCCTGACCGTGGTGGCAGGAGGTGCAACCGAAACGCTCGGTGGGGTGATTGACGGCGATCATGTCCAGGTTCGAGTGCGTCTTGAACGGCTGCTTCTCATCGGCGAACGAGGGGTCGTCGATGCCCTGGTGACAGGTGGTGCAGCGATCCACGCGACCGAGCTCGGTGGCCATGATCTGCTTGATGGCGAGGGGCTGAGCCGCGAGCGCCGCCGGAGCCGGCTTGCCGGCTGCATGGGCTTCGAGGGCGGCCTTCTCGTAACGGGCTTCCATGATGCCCGCGTACTGGCGTTGGGTTTGCATCCATTCGCGATTGGTCTCGCGCCAGGTAGCCAGGCCAAACAGGATGACCAGCACGACCGCCAGGACTGCGAACCAAGCCAGGACGCTGAGGTCCAGCTTCTTAGTGTTCATAAGAGGGTGCGATCCTTCTTGTGTGTAACGGGGGGCGGGGGACTAGAAGACGGTGAAGATGCCGTCCTTCCAGGGCCACGCCCACTCCCAACCCGGTCCGCGGAAGAACGTCCCGATGTAGGTGAGCACGCAAATGAGCGAGACGAAGAAGTTCCAGAGGCCGACCGCAAAGGGACGATCGAGGATGTTCATCGAGGGGTTGCGGTCGATGTAGGGGACCGCCATCAGGCCCACGATGATCATGCCGGGGATGAACACGCCCGCCCAGTTGGGGGGGAAGTAGTGCAGCATCTCCTGCAGGTTCAGGAAGTACCAGGGGGCCTTGGCCGGGTTGGGCGTCAGGCCGGGGTTGGCGAGCTGCTCGAGGGGCGCGTTGAAGAGCAAGGACATCAGGACGATGCCGATGGTGACCGCGAGGGCCATGACCAGCTCCCGCATGAAGACATGCGGCCAGGTGAAGACGAGCTGCTGGCCCTCCTTCTCCTTCTGGTAGCCGCGGACGCCACGGACCACGGCGTAAAGACCCTGCTCGGTCGGTTGAGTATTCTGTGCCATGTTTGAAAGCTCTCCTTACAGCCGCAGATCCGCCGAGACGGGCTCGTTGGGATCGCCGATGCCGCCATCCTTACGCACGCGCCAGAAGTGAACCGCCAGGAGGATGAGCACCACCAGCGGGAACACGATGCAGTGCAGCACGTAGAAGCGGATGAGCGCACCCTGTCCGACCATGTTGCCGCCCAACAGCGCGAACTTGATGTCCGGACCGACGAAGGGG